>CAZTAR010000016.1:3133-22767 GCA_964611695.1 uncultured Planctomycetaceae bacterium
TACAGCGGCGGCGTCGACTACCTCCACTGGCTCTGCGAAATCCCCTGGTCCGTCACCACCGAAGACAACCTCGACATCGACCGCGCTGAGAAGGTCCTCGACACGGACCATTACGGCCTGGAGAAGGTCAAGAAACGCATCATCGAGTCTCTCGCCGTGCGCAAGCTCAACCCCTCAGGCCGCGGACCGATCCTCTGTTTTGCCGGCCCGCCCGGCGTCGGCAAGACATCACTCGGCCAATCGATCGCCCGGGCCTTGGGGCGGAAGTTCATCCGAATGTCCGTCGGCGGGGTTCGCGACGAGGCCGACATTCGCGGCCATCGCCGCACCTACATCGGCGCGCTGCCAGGCCGTGTAATGCAGGAGATTCGCAAGGCCGGCGCAAACAACCCCGTTTTCATGATCGACGAGGTAGACAAGATCGGCGCCGACTTCCGCGGCGACCCTTCTTCCGCCCTGTTAGAGGTCCTCGACCCCGAACAAAACAACTCCTTCCAGGACCACTATCTCGACGTGCCGTTCGACCTCTCCCGCGTCATGTTCATCTGCACCGCGAACTACATGGAGACAGTCCCGCCGGCACTCCGCGACAGGATGGAAGTGATCGACCTCCCTGGCTACACGCGGCTCGAAAAGCTGCAAATCGCGAAGAAGTACCTCGTCCCGCGCCGCCGCAAGGAGGCAGGCCTCAAAGTGAAACAGCTCCGGTTCGCAGACGACGCCATCCGAACGATCATCGAGTCCTATACCGCCGAGGCCGGCGTGCGAAACCTCGAACGCGAGATCGGCGCCGTCACACGCGGCATCGCCGCGAAGGTCGCACGCGGACGAAAGCACAGCGCGACGATCAAGAAGACCGACCTCGGCGCCTTCCTCGGCCCGATCAAGCACGAGCCCGAACTCGCCCTGCGAACCAGCCTCTCCGGCATCGTCACAGGCCTGGCCTGGACGCCCGCCGGCGGAGACATCCTCTTCGTCGAAGCGACAAGCATGCCCGGCCGAGGCAACCTGAAACTCACCGGCCAGCTCGGCGATGTCATGAAAGAGAGCGTGCAGGCAGCCTACAGCGTCGTCCGCGCCAACGCGAAGAAGTACAAGCTGAGTGCCAAGACACTGGCACGCCTTGACATCCACATCCACGTCCCCGCCGGCGCGATCCCCAAGGACGGCCCCTCCGCAGGCGTCGCCATGTTCACCGCCCTAGTCTCTCTACTGACCAATCGCCCCTGCCGCGCCAACCTCGCCATGACCGGCGAAATCACCCTCCGCGGCCTCGTCCTCCCCATCGGCGGATTGAAGGAGAAATGCCTCGCCGCCCACCGCGCCGGCATCAAAACGGTCATCATCCCCGAACGAAACAAAAAAGACCTCGTCGAAGTCCCAGCGGAAATCCGCAAACAAATCAAATTCGTCCCAGTAAAAACGGTAGACGCCGTCCTCAAACGCGCACTCGAACCCATGGCGAAGAAGTAAGGGTGTGCGCATGAATGAACTGAAGGAATGCCGAACGTCGGGTGGCATGGGTCAACTCGTTGACCCGTGGTCTTCGGTATGGGACATGCCAAACGAACAACCAAACTCAACCCAAGCCCATGGATCGCAATCAATGCGCAAACGATGAAAACCGAGTGCCTCTCTGACTGAACGAACCGCAATAGATAGAACCAAGTCCCCCACACTGTTGAAGAGAAGCGAGGACAAATGAAACACCCCCAATGCAAACGGCAAAACAAATACCGGCAAATTTCACTTTGTCCGGTGAAATTCGCACGCAGCCCGCAACCGCCCACAGCAAACACAAACACCCCAAGACCGGCTCGGCCTTGACCACAGGCGTCGTAAGCCCTACGCTATCAGTGCCTTACAAAGCTACGGGTCCGTAGCTCAATGGTTAGAGCAAGGGACTCATAATCTCTTGGTTCCCGGTTCGAGTCCGGGCGGACCCATCATCGACGCGCGGCGACAAAGGCCGTCAGATGCAGTCTGACCCCTGGCCAACCTGGGCTGGGATCGCGACCGCGTGTCCCGGCGGTCAAAACCATACGGCCCCCGAGTCTTTCCTTTGAACGTTGAGATACCGGGAGCGGCTTATTGTCGATGCCGCTCGTTCACAGAAAACGCGGCGAGTTCTGGCTTGTTGTTACCGCGAAAGCCGCCTTCGGGCGTGAACCGCCAGGATCGCCATGCAGAAGAGCACGGCGGCGGCGGGTTCTGGGACTGTCTGGCCTGTGTGGATGGGGGAATAGCTGATCGGGTCGACGATCTCGAACGTCTGCGGACCGGGAATGCCGGGGCCGGACCAATCGAAACTGACGGCGAAATCTTCAACCGTCTCTCCGATCAGGATCGCATCGCCCAGGGTGAATGCGTCGTAGTAACCATCGTCACTCAACAGCGGATCAGGCTGGACGACCCACTCGTCCCAACCACTCGCTGGCGGTTCGGGCGTCGTGATCACCAGGTTCGACACGGGGCCGAACTCGAACCAAATCGTAAACTCTTCGATCGTCGCGACGAGCGCATGGTTCGTCACGTCATACTTATATTCCCATTTGTCAGCGCCGAGATTGCTAAGTTCGTAGGTGATCGAAACAATCGAATCGGCCTGACAGATTCGCCCAAACGCCAGCAGCCCCACGACGGCCACCGTCAACCCCAAACGAAGACGAAAAAGACAATGACAATCTAAAGCACTGTGCATCACTCTACTCCCCTTTATCGTTTCATCCGATCGGCCACAGGGGACCGACGCTACATCGATCATCGTCGCCTCGGGTGGCATGGGTCAACTTGTTGACCCGTGTGCCCCGTCGCCGGCGCGATCGTCTGCTTGTGCAACGGCGCAACGTCCAGGCTTGCCGGCGAGTCAGGATCATCCGGTTCATCCGGCTCGTCAGTCGGCTCCAACCCCGCCGGCAAGAGCACCGATGTAAACTCACTCGCGTGCGTCATCCCGCCTTGCGAATACGTCACCAACCAACTGATCGCCAACGGCGACAACGGCACACTTCGATCCACGCGAAGCGTAAACGTATCCAGACTGATCACCATCTCACCGGCAGCCAACGCGCCAACATCCACATCATCATCGATAATCGTAGCGTTACCAGGCACGCTCAACAAATTCGCAACAACGCCAGTCACGGCCACGTCACTATCATTCGCAATAACGATACTCAATTCATAATCAAACGTAGTCCGCCCCACGCGCGTGCGATTGAAAATCTCATAGTCCTCAATACACAACCACCCCTTCGTCGCCGCCTCGGACGTATTCCCATACGCCCCCAAATTCACCCGCCCCACATCCGGCTCCGGCTCAAGGTTAAAGTCGCTCAACGGATCGCCGGCATCAATACACGGCGAATTTGCAGCAAGATGATAGTCGTTTACCTGGTACTGCATGCCAGCGGTAATCCAGGATTCTCCTAAGGACATCGTGAGAGCATCCGGCATTATCGTGATCGTGTTCTCCGTGTTGGCGAGGATAAAGGACTTCTCCATTTGCGTGATGTCAGGATTGAGGGAATGGCCGACCAACTCGTCCACAGTCCACGTTGCTGCGGCGTCTGTCAGCGTTACCAAGAATGTCTGCAGGTCGAGTTCACCATCGGCGGCCCATGTGCCGCTGGCGGCCAGGGCAAACAGCGGATCGGCGTCGATGTTGCCGCCGCCCCAATCCAACGTGCCCTCCTCGACGTGGATACCAGCTTGTCCGCCCTCAACGTCACAGTACGCCATGGTCAACACGGCAGAATCGCCGTTCACGACGCCAGCAGATCCCATGGGGGCAGAGTTCTCCCACAGGATGCAATTGAAAAAAGTCGTGCTGGGACCGAAACAATAGAAGCCGCCGCCGCCCAAATCACTTGCGGAGGAGTTACGCGTGATGGTGCAATTTCTGAACAAGGCCCCAAGATCATTTCCGCAGCGTACGCCACCACCGGTTCCCGAGTAGGTCGTATTGTTGGCAATCACACAACGACTGGCGTTGGCCTTATGGCTGTTGCCTACACATGTGATGCCCCAGCCTGAGTTTCCCGAAATCAAAGAATCAATGATAGTCAGATCCCCTCCTAGGCAGTAAATGCCGCCGTCTCTCCCGTTGCCCGTGATTGTGCAACGGGCGATGTCGAGTTCGGTGTAGAATCCGGAGGTCCGTAGGCCCGCGCCGAAGTTGTCAGCGACCAAGGAAGCGGAGATGTTGGCGCGGCCAGATGAACCCATGAACCACAAGCCGCCTGAGTGGTTTTCCGAAAACACGCCGCCGACGATAGAAGGGCTCGTCTCACCCTGCCCCCAGAAATAGCAGCCACTGCCGGAACACGCCGTAATCTTACAGTCTTTGATAAGCGGCCGGCTGAGCTGCGTTGCGTCTGGCGCGGCGCATTGAATACCATCGCCACGGGCGTTTTCAATTCTACAGCGGATGATCGTCGGGCTGGTGGCCTCGCAATAAATGCCATTGTCGTCCGCGTTGCGGATCGTAAACCCGTCCAGGATGGAATCGGCGCCTTCGCCACTGCTGAAGATGATTCCATCGTCATCTCCATCACAGTCGATGATGCAGTTTTCCGAACCGTGTTCACTCCGCAGCACAATCGGCTTTCCCGAGAAGTCGATATTCCAGTTACCTTCGCCGGTGTAGGTGCCGTCTGCCACGAAGATCCAATCATGATCCGCGGCCACGTCAATGGCGGCCTGTATCGTCACATGATCCTCGGTGACGCGGAGAACGTCGCCGACGCGCAGGGTGACCGGGATTGTCCGCGGTTCTGCAAGGCCCCCCGTGTCGATGATGGTCAGATCGCAAGTGTGGCTGCCGACTGGCAATCCGGTGCCGTCGGCAATCAACACAACCTGATTGGGAATGCCTCCGGAATCACCCTCGTCCGGCGCAACCTCCAACCATGAACAGTCCTCAGCCACCTCCCACTGCAACGTGCCGCCGCCACCGTTTTGGATCAGCAGTAATTGCTCTGCCGGACTCGGACCGCCGACGTAAGTTCGGAATACGACCTCTGTCGGGAAGGTGGTGATAAGTGGCGAGGCATCCGGATCGTACTCATAGGCTCCCATGTCTGCGACGGCCTGGGAATCGCCATCACCGTCCCTAGGGCGCGCCCGGCCATCGAGATCGGCAGGGGGCAAGTCCCCGGGCGGGTCATTCGTTCCGGCATCAATGCAGGGCGTGCCGGCTGTCAGGTGGTAGTCTCCTGGCATGGCAAACGCGGGATCGACATCGATGTTGCCCTCTCCCGGCCACCCGCCGTCTACGTCGCAGTAGGACACGGATAGTACTGCAGGTTCGTACGACGTGCTGACGATCTCGTCGGGGAAGTTATTCCACAAGATGGAGTTCGTGATGTCCACGTTGCCGCGTGCGCATGCAACGCCTCCGCCGTGCTCATCAAATGATCCGGCAGCCAGGTTTCCTGTAATAGTGCAGTTTGTGATCGTCGTGTTGGCGTCGCTGCCGCACGAAATTCCGCCGCCGGAATACCGGGCGCGGTTGTCTGCAATAAGGCAATTGGTGATTTGCGCATTGCCATCGTCATCGTACACAATACCACCACCCTCTTGTTGGTTCTGATTCCCAAGAATGACGCAATCAGTGATTAAGAAGTCTCCGTTGTTGATGACGATGCCGCCGCGCTCTGCATTCCGCACAATCGTGCAGCGGTTGACATCGATGCGGCCGTAACGGGAACTGGCCCGAATGCCGCCGCTGAGGTTCCACGAAATGGTGGAGCTGTCAATCCTAACGTCACCAAGAGTCGATGCGCTAACGCCCAAAAACCCATTATGAGTAATCATGCACTGGTTAAGGTCAAGCTCACGATTGTTGGACATGATCCAGATACCGTGGCCGTGATTCCATGAAATCGTGGAGTTGTCGATCTTCGCAAAGTCACTACCCGTGTGGATATACAGGCCATGACTCTTGTTATGAGTGATCGTGCAGTTTGTGATCGTGGGGCTCACATCGCCAAAACTGCCCGTGCCAAACACGCCATTGGTTTCGTTTTCGTTGATTGTGCAGTAGGCGATAAGAGGACAGCAAGGTGCTTCGCTGCTGGATGAGGCACATTCAATACCCGCGTCGGCTGCCAGGACAATATTACAATGGGAAATCGTCGGACTGCTGCCCGAGCAGTAGATGCCGTCTGAACCCGCGGCCCGAATTGTGAAACCGTCGACGATGGAATCGAGACCCTCGCCGCTGCAAAAGTGGAATCCCGTGCCGCTTCCCTCACAATCGATGATGCAGACCTCCGGCCCGTTCTCACTGCGCACCGTGATAATCTTGCCGGCGAGATCGAGATCCTTGTTGCCGGCGCCCGTGTAAGTGCCGTCGGCCACCAGAACCTGGTCGTAGTCCAGGGCGGCATCGATGGCCGCCTGGATCGTTGCGTACTGTGCTGGGACGCGTAGGGTGTCACCGACGGTCAACACTACTTCTCGCGTTGTGTCGCCGAGGTGGTCCGTCAGGTTCGTGAAGGAGAGGTTCGCGACGTGCTCACCCGGTTCGAGCAGTTCCGCGTTGCTGTTCAACTCGACAGTGACCTCGACAGTCCCTAACACCGGGAGTGTGCCGATCGTGTCGCCAAAAAGAGTGACCCAGTTGTTGGCGGGATCACAGGTAACCTCATATTCGATGGGCTGGGCTGTTCTGTTTTGCAGGGTATAGGTCATGCTTGTGGGCGTGAAAGGTCCGCCTTGTAAGCCATGTGGGTCAAAAGTGCCCGGTGGGTTGACGTGCAAGCCTGTCGCTCCGATCGCCAGGGCCTTGATGCAAAAGTTCGCCGTTTTATCCCATGTTGGATCTTCGAAGGCATAATCGTAAAGATCTTGCCAGGCCACCTCGTCCCAGTAGTAGCTTTCTCCAGGGCTGGCGGCTGATTCGATGAGAACCGGTCCGCGGTACGACGCGCCGGGTAGTGCCACGGTACTGATGTCAAACGTCCGATCGAATGGTTGCCCACCGTCCGAGAGTTGCAGGTAAACGTAGAAAGCATCGCCCGCCGTCACAGCGATGGGAGAGTCCAGGTCTTTGGTGTGGAATCCCGCATAGGCAATGACGCCGGATGTCGTTGCGAGTTCGTCCAACAGGACCCCGCCCTCAAAACGATCATAGATTTTCACGGTGTAGGCGACGTTGTCGACAGCGGTGTAGAAGCTTACCGCAGCCAGGATCTCGCCCTCTGAGGTGGCAGTGAAAGCGTTGAATGCTTCGTTCGAGTTTTCAAAGACGTCGGCCCAACCGTGGTAGTCGTGGTGGTAGCTCTTGTCAAAGGCCAGCGGTTCGACGTTGTAGAACGAGACTGTAGCACCATCGAGCCCCGGATAGCGGCAGCAGTGTTTGTCGTAATAGGATATCCAGAAGTAGCCACCAAGGCCCCACGACTCGGACCAACTGTTCTTGCAGAGCCAGGCTCCCGGACCTTCGGGCGCCTGCGTCACCAAGGAGTCGTCCCATCCTACGATGGTGATCTCGTGGTTGATTTCCGATGGATCGCTTGGGGGTTGGTAGTGGATGAAGCCGGAGGCCATAAAATCGGAGTCGTAGAACATGCACGTGGCCAACGCACCATTGCTCATGAGTCTGTATTTGATCGTGTCGATATTGCTCAGACCGTCTCCGAGCACGAACAATTCGATATCTCGGGGATAGTAGTAGTGATAGCCTGGATCGGACCTGGCCGGAGGTGTGCTGTAGGATTGCCCATCGATGTCTCGCACTGCCCCCTCCAAACGTGAAGTGTATGCCGCGGTGATTGTACAGTTTCCACCGTAATGGACCTCCAAGCCGCCGCCGGACGGTGGAACCCTGTCATCGTTGTTGTGTTCGTTGAAGCCGTTCCACCAATCCAGGTGGTACTCGGCCAAATTGGGCTCGTCGGCTTCCCCTGCCAAAGCCCAATTGCCCGTCATTAGGAGGTTACTTTCCATCGAGGCCATCGCCCCGTGAGCCCAGCATGTACCGCCGGATTGGTTTTTGACGGATGTCACGTAGTTGACACCGTCCACGTTCCGCAAATCGAATGAACTGGGGGGCTCAGCCCTGGCCATCCCTTCCCATGTGTAAAGGACAAGAACTCCGATGGTGCAACGGGTAACGAATCCACGTGTCGTGCTCATCTCAATCCCTTCGTTCTCGACATCGGGCCACGATGACAGTGACGCCCAATCCTGTGTGGGCCGTCGCCTTGCTCGGGGCGACATTCTCACCTTCGCGGGCATGCCCCGGGAGGCATCGCCGCCAGCACGCTTGCCGGAAACCCAACCTTGGAGATGCATCGGCAACCTCCAAGCCTGCTGAAGCGTAGCCCGGCCCTGAGCATGATTCCTGACCTGTACCCAGTATGGCGATAGCTCACGTCTATTGCAAGGGCGAGGCCAGAAAAAACCGGCATTCCCGCCGTTTTCCACACGCCCCGCGTGATACATGCTGTTCAATGAGCGACGGTGTTGGCATTGGTGTCGGGCTTGTTCTTCGCCGAATTGCCGGCGCCAAGAATGGTGATTCAGAATTGGCCGATTGGCATTTCGGTACGCACAGCCTGCTTAGAGCCTTTTAGCGTTGAAAGTGCATGCTCCGCGGGAGCGTCGGCCCCCCGTGGCCGACGGGGATCACCCGTTTGCTGTCCCCCCCAAGGTCGAACGCCGACCGCTTGCTTACGCGCGCGGCTGATCACTGCCGCAAAGGATGCCATCTCATACCTAAGATGCTCTTGAACACTTCACGGTTGGATGCACGTGTGGCCCCGCCATCGCGGCGGTGGATTCACTGGCGACACCCCCATGCCTCACAGTCACAGGCAAGCGTGAAATGCTCTCAAAAACGATCTGAAAATGTTCTCGAGGAAATGGTCGGAGGCTGGTCGAAACAACGGCTACTCCGTGGATACCGGCTCGCGGTGGTTATCGAGTGCGGCGTCCAGCGTGTGCCACACGAGGGTGGCGCACTTCACCCGCGCCGGGTACTGGCAGACGCCGGAGAACACCGCGAGCTTGCCCAGACCGTCACCGCCATCCACCTCTTCGCTGCCGGTGACCATCGCGTGGAACTTCCGGAAGAACGCCTTGGCCTCATCGAGTGTCTTGCCTTTCACCGTTTCCGTCATGAGTGACGCGGACGCCGTGGAGATTGCGCAGCCGGCGCCCTCGAACGAAATATCTTCAACGATGCCGTCTCGGACCTTCACGAACACGGTAATGTGGTCGCCGCAGAGCGGATTCTGCCCTTCGGCATGATGATCGGCATCCTCGATTCGGCCCCGATTGCGCGGCCGTTTGTAGTGGTCGAGAATCACTTCCTGGTATAGATCGTCCGTCTCTGACATCAGCGAAATACCTCGATGACCTTGTGGATACCGCGTACGAGAATGTCCACTTCATCTTTCGTGTTATAGAACGCCAGCGACGCCCGGACTGTAGCCGGTACGCCGAACCGCTGCATGACCGGCTGTGCACAGTGGTGCCCGGCGCGAATCGCGATGCCCTGCTGATCCAGGATCGTGCCGACGTCATGTGGATGCACACCGTCGAGGGTGAAGGAAAGCACACCTGCCTTGTCTCTCGCTGTACCGATCAGACGGATCTCAGGGATGCCGGATAAAGCTGCGGTGGCGTAGGCGAGCAGTTCGCTTTCATAGGCCGTGATGCGTTCGAGCCCGACGGTCTCCAGGTAGTCGAGCGCCGCCCCCAGGCCGATGGCGCCCGCGATGTGTGGCGTACCCGCCTCGAATCGTTGCGGAGCCTTGGCGTAGGTTGTTTTCTCAAACGTGACGGACATGATCATGTCGCCGCCACCCTGATACGGCGGTAACTGATCCAGCAGTTCGTATCTTCCATACAACGCGCCGATCCCGGTCGGGCCAAAGACCTTGTGGCCGGAAAACACATAAAAATCGGCGTTCAACGCCTGTACGTCTACTCTCATGTGCGGCACGGACTGTGCCCCGTCAACCAATACGGGGATGCCCCGCGTGTGTGCCGAGGCGATCATGCCTTGAACCGGGTTGATGGTGCCCAGGGCATTGGAAACATGCGCGATCGACACCAACTTTGTGCGCGGGCCAAGCAATCGCTCGTATTCATCGATGATGATCTCGCCGCGATCGTTGATCGGCGCGACGCGTAGTTGCGCTCCGGTCTGTTCGCAGAGAATCTGCCACGGAACGATGTTTGCGTGATGCTCCATGTGGGAGATGAGCACCTCGTCACCGGCGCCAAGATGCGTTCGGCCAAAAGTCTGGGCCACCAGGTTGATCGCCTCCGTCGCGCCGCGGACAAAAATGATCTCCTCCGGACGACTTGCGCCGACAAACTTGGCCACCTTCCGTCGCGCCGACTCATAGGCGTCTGTGGCTCGCACACTGAGCCGATGCACCCCTCGATGGATGTTCGCATTGTCCCGGCGATAAAACCGCTCGACGGCCTTGATCACGGCGTCGGGCTTCTGCGTGGTCGCCGCGCTGTCCAGATAGACCAACGGCTTGCCGTCGATCGACTGCTGCAGTGCGGGGAAATCCCTGCGGATGTGCTCGACGTCAAGCGTTTGGCCCGCGACGAAAGCAGGCGATTCGTTCACCATTGGTGCGATTTCGCTCATTCCAGTCCTCGGAGCAAGTCGCCATTCGGCAGGCGTGACAAAACGAGTTGTTCAAGTTGGGCCCGCAATCCCCGGTCCCGAACATGGGCGAGGCTCTCGCGAGCAAATGCGTACGTCAGCAGGCTGTGGGCGGCATCCTCACTGATCCCGCGAGAACGGAGGTAGAAAACGGCATCCCCGTCCAACTGCCCGACCGTCGCGCCATGGGTACACTTGACATCATCGGCGAATATCTCGAGCTGCGGCTTAGAATCGATCTGCGCCCGGTCGGAAAGCAACATGTTCTTGTTGGTCTGTTTGGCATCCGTCTTCTGCGCACCGGGCCGGACGATGATCCGCCCGCAGAATACGCCGTGTGACCGGTCATCGAGGATTCCGCGGAAAAACTCCCGGCTCGATGTGTGCGGCGTACGGTGCTCGACACGGAGGTGATTGTCCGCATGCTGCTTCCCGGCAAGCATGTAAAGGCCCTCAAGGTCACAGTATGCGCCTTCGCCGTCCAATACCGGGTTGATGTCGTTTCGCACCAGGGCGCCGCCAAGGCAGATCGTCTGCGACGAGAGACTGCTCACCCGATGTTGGTACACTTGCAGTGTGGCGATGTGGTAGGCTTCGTCCGATTCGCGGATGACCTTGCAGTGATCGACGACGGCGTTCTCCGCCGCGACGATCTCGGTAACCACATTGTTGAAGTAGACGCCGCCGTTGAGCGAAACATAATGCTCGATGATACTGAATTGGCTATTCTCGCCGGCAACGATCAAGTTGCGTGGATGGGCCACTACGGGAGGATCGCCCGGGTTGGAGACAAACAGCAGATGGATCGGCGTTTCCACAACCGTGCCGAATGGAATCTCGACAAAGGCCCCACGACCGGCGAAGGCGGTATTCATCGCGACGAAGGCATTCTTGCCAACTCCCGCATAGCGAGCATAGTGATTCTTCACCGCGGGCAGGTCCGCAGCCAGGGCCGTCGCGAGGTCCATGACCCGCACACCCTGAGGCAACGCCGACACATCAGAAAGATGTTCGGCGAAATACCCGTTGACGAACACGAGCAAGGCTTCCTTGTCGTCGCCAAGCCGAAACAGGCGAATCTGCTCCGGCAACACCGATGCTGTATCCGGATCGGCCGATTCGAATGCCCTCTCGGTCAGTGGCGTGACGGCAGTGTGGCGCCAATCCTCGTCGCGTATCGTTGGGAAGCCCTGCTCGGTAAACCGGCCGAGGGCCTCCTCCCGTCGAGACTGCAACCAAGTCGGGATTCGCTGATCAAGAGACTGACTCTCACGTGCGAATCGCTCCACCCAGACATCTGTCATTTCCGTTATCGTCGTCATGGCGTCTCGCTCGTCCGCTAGAGCGTTTCACGTTGATATGTGGCATCGGCGTCTCGCCGGTGGGGCAACGGCACTCGGCCTCCCTGCTTCCACCGGCGAGGCGCCTGTGCCACACTCAATCGTTCACTGCTCTAGAGTAGAATCACTTTTTCCGTAGCGGCCGACGCCCCTGTCGGCCGAATCAAACAGCTCGTACTCCACGTCCGACACTGGGGACGGACGCTACACGATTACTTGGTTTGCTCTAGCCGGCCACGGCCTGCGCCGAGGTCGTTTGTCCCTCAATCCACGAATAGCCCTTCGCTTCCAATTTGTGCGCCAACGTCTTGTCGCCGGATCGGACAATGCGACCGTCAACCAGCACGTGCACGAAGTCGGGCACGATGTAATCCAGCAGTCGTTGATAATGAGTGACGACAATAAACGCGCGATCGTGATCCCGCAGTTGATTGACGCCGTTGGAAACAATCTTCAGCGCATCGATGTCAAGACCGGAATCAGTCTCATCCAGGATCGCGAGCTTGGGTTCCAGCACGGCCATCTGCAACACTTCGTTGCGCTTCTTCTCCCCGCCGGAAAAGCCTTCGTTGACCGCACGCGACAGCAGACCCTCGTCCATTTCAACTATCTTCATCCTCTGTTTCAGGAACTCCAGAAAGTCAATCGCATCAAGTTCCTTCTCTTCACGATGCCAGCGAACAGCATTCAGAGCGGCCCTGAGGAAATACTTCGTACTCACACCTGGAATCTCTACGGGATATTGAAACGCCAGGAACACACCCTCACACGCCCGATCCTCCGGCGACAGTTCCAGCAGATTCTTGCCCCGATAGATAATCTCGCCCTGCGTCACCTCGTACGTGTCCCTACCCGCAAGCACCTGAGCCAGTGTGCTCTTGCCGGACCCGTTCGGCCCCATGATCGAGTGGACCTCACCGGCGTTAACGACCAGGTTCACGCCTTTGAGAATCTCGCGTCCCCCGACACGTGCGTGAAGGTCCCTGATTTCCAGCATCGACGGTTTTTGTTCCTGCATGATCATCACCCAACACTCCCTTCAAGACTGACCTCTAACAGTTTCTGTGCCTCGACGGCGAACTCCATCGGCAACTCGCGGAAGACCTCTTTGCAGAAGCCGTTCACGATCATATTGACCGCGTCTTCGGTCTTGATCCCGCGTTGGTTGCAATAGAAAAGCTGGTCTTCGCCGATCTTGGAGGTCGTAGCTTCATGTTCCATTTTGGCGGTATTGTTCCGCACTTCGATATAGGGGAAGGTGTGGGCGCCGCACTGGTCGCCCAACAGCATCGAGTCACACTGTGTATGGTTCCGCGCACACGCGGCCCCACTGTTGATCTTGACGAGGCCACGGTAAGTATTCTGTCCGTGACCGGCGGAGATGCCCTTCGACACGATGGTGCTGCGTGTGTTCCGGCCGATGTGGACCATCTTGGTGCCGGTATCGGCCTGCTGGCGGCCTTTGGTCAACGCGACCGAATAGAACTCCCCGACGGAATTGTCTCCGATCAATAAGCAACTCGGGTACTTCCACGTGATTGCCGAGCCGGTCTCCACCTGCGTCCATGAAATGTGAGAATTCCGACCAAGACATTTGCCGCGCTTTGTGACGAAGTTGTAGATGCCGCCCTTGCCGTCCGCGTCACCGGGATACCAGTTCTGAACCGTCGAGTACTTGATGCTTGCGTCATCCAGTGCGACAAGCTCAACAACCGCCGCGTGCAGTTGGTTCTCATCACGCATCGGCGCCGTGCATCCCTCGAGATACCTGACGGATGCGCCCTCATCGGCAATGATCAACGTCCGTTCAAACTGCCCTGTCGAAGCGGCGTTGATCCGAAAGTAAGTGGAAAGGTCCATCGGACACCGCACACCCTTGGGTATATAGACGAACGAACCGTCGGTGAAGACCGCCGAGTTCAGCGTGACGAAGTAGTTATCCGAGTACGGCACCACCGAGCCCAAGTACTTGCGGACCAGGTCCGGGTGATTCTTCACTGCCTCGGAAAACGAACAGAAGAGGATTCCCTGTTTCGCCAACTTGTCTTTGAACGTGGTCGCCACCGACACGCTGTCGAAGACCGCATCCACGGCGACGCCGGTCAGCCGCTTCTGTTCGGCTAGCGGGATGCCCAACTTCTTGTAGGTTTCAAGAAGCTTGGGATCGACCTCGTCGAGACTCCCCGGCTGTGTCGCCTGCTTCGGCGCGGAGTAATACACGATCTTCTGGTAGTCGATAGGCGGATAAGTGACGTTCGACCACACCGGCTCCTTTAATGTCAGCCAGTGGTGGTACGACTTCAGCCGCCACGCCAGCAACCAGTCAGGCTCTCCCTTCTTGGCCGAAATAAGGCGAATCAGATCCTCGTTCAGACCTGGCGGGGCGCTGTCAGCCTCAATATCAGTCACGAAACCGTGCTGGTACGCCTGGTGGCTCCACTCTTCAATTGTGCTTGACGCAGTCATCGCAGGTATCCTGCCTCTGTTATCCCTCGACACGCCTCACTTCAAGCCGTAGCGATGCCGGGCTGCAACCGCGACCGCGGCTGTTGCCGTGGCCGTGATCGTGGCGAAAAGGCCTCGATTCAATCCGAAAAGACAATGTGTCGGTCCTTATTCCGAGAAGCAACTACACAGCGAAACTGGTTCCGCAACCGCAACCACTCTTCGCTTTAGGATTGGCGAAGACGAAGCCCCTCCCCATCAACCCATCCTGAAAGTCCACGGTCGTTCCATCGAGATGTTCAAGGATCTTTGAGTCGCAGACCAACTCAACGCCGTGCTGGATTGAAACTTCGTCCTCTTCTGTTTTCGTATGCGTCAAATCGAGACCGTAACTGAGGCCGCTACACCCCCCCAGTTTGACCGCCACCCGCAGGTACAGGGCCGTCTCGGCTTGTTCCGTGTCTTTGCTATCCTGTCGTTGCTGATCAATGAGCCGCTGGACTTCGTTGGCGGCTGTTTCAGTCAGAGTGATATTCATCATTCAGCTTCCCTATGGCTGTGTCGCCCGGACGGCGTCCACTGTGGAGTCGCCCGTGTCGCCATTTCTTGTTTTTAAAATTTTGTTGTTCCAATATTTTCGTTAAGCGCTCGCCGGCCCAACATTCACCTCGAATACACAACGTTCGTGCCCGCCAGGCATGCAATGCGTCAGACGGGTTTCCGCCCCAACCAACTCGCCAATCATGTCACGCTCCATCTTGCAGAATTCGCCGCGTCCTTCCAACATGCCATGGTAGGGGCAGGTATGCAGCGTCAAGATCATGCTCCCTTTTGAATCGGTGACATCGTTCAACGCGCCGCGCTCGGTGAGAAGGTCGGACAACCGGCGAACACGTTCTCGAGGCGTCCCTTCGCCAATGGCTGGGCGGAATTGACGAGCCAGTCGGCGACCCACGCCTTTGATCGCCGCGCGCAACTTCGCACGTCCCTGCTTGTCCACGATTTCCTGCAACAAGCCCAGGAGGAACTCGTCCGTTCTGTTCGCGAAAAGCTGCCGTCCTTGCTCGGATAGCGAGAAGATATCGACGGGACGCCCTCGCTTGCCCTGTTGCCTCGCCCGATCCAGCCACCCCTCGGCGACGAGCCGGTCGACCTGTTGCCGCATGGACGTCATGGCCAGTCCGACCTTCTTGGCCATCTCGGCCAGCGTGATTGGGCCTTGTCGGGCGACCAGAACGACGATTTCCCACTGGCGAGAATCAGGCTGTATTGTGCGTCTCATCACGGTACTCCATTCCACACGGCTCATCATAAGCATCGGAATTTATTATTTCAATTAAAACGGTAAAAAGCGGTTAAAAACATTGCTGGGCAGCAGAACGTGCTCTAGAATCCAACCAAACGTCGTGGGAAGCCCACACAGTTTGGGAAGCCGGACAGTTTGGGAAGCCCAAATCGTCTTGATAAGGACACAAACGACAAAAGGACACAGACAAGGGTTGAAGCGGATAACCACGCCTCGGTGAGGCAGTACGACAAAGAAAGCGAGATGGCGATATGGACCAACTTATCAAGATCGCGGAGACCAAAGATGTACCGGCAGGCAGTCGCGTACGCCTGGAGGTCGAAGGACGCACGCTGGTGTTGTTCAACATCGATGGCAAGTTCTACGCGATTGACGACGCCTGCACCCACAATAACGCGTCGCTCGCCGAGGGCGAACTGGAGGGAAAGGTGATAACGTGTCCCTGGCACGCCGCCAAGTTTGACGTTACCACCGGCAAGGCCCTGGCCCCTCCCGCGCCGAGCGACGCGGCCAGCTACAAGGTATGCGTGGACGGCGGCGACATCTCGATTGACCTCTCCTGACTCACAGCCACCGGGGCCTCGGAAGGCGGCCTCGCGGTATCGCCGAGGTGGCGGGCATCAAGGGCGTCGTCTTTCCGACAGGATGGACGCGGATGTCCGGTGTTCTATGCGACCGAAATGTGGTAGAAAGAGGTACTCGGATTGCTGCATGATCGTCGCCGTTGGCTACCAATGTATGCGCCGTTACCAGACGATTGACCGGAGGAAACATGATGGACTTATCAACTACCTATATGGGCCTTGAGTTAACGAACCCCCTGGTTGCCGCGGCCTCGCCGATGACGAAGGACGTGGGCCCGATTCGCAAGTTGGAGGACGCCGGTATCGCTGCCGTCGTGATGCACTCGCTCTTCCAGGAGCAGATCGAGCACGAGGATGCGGAGAGGCAGCACTATGCGGAACATGGGACCGAGAGCTTCGCGGAGGCGACGTCCTATTTTCCTGCTCAAACCGATTTTTTCCAGGGTCCCGAGTTGTACTTGGAACATGTCAGAGCAATCAAAGATGCCGTGGATATTCCAGTGATTGTAAGCCTGAACGGTACCCGGACCGGGGGGTGGATCGAATACGCGCGGAAGGCGGCCCAAGCCGGAGCCGATGCGCTGGAGTTGAATCTGTATCAGATCGCCGCCGATCCCTCCTGCGATGGGGCCGCAATCGAAGACCGCTATGTCGAGGTCCTGCGCGAAGTGAAAAAGGCGGTGAAGCTGCCCGTCTCTATCAAGCTCGTGCCCTACTTCAGTTCACTGGCGCATTTTGCCAAACGACTGGACGGCGCCGGGGCCGACGGGCTGGTCCTGTTCAACCGTTTTTACCAGCCGGATATCGACCTGGAGTCGCAGGAGGTTGTTCCTGACGTTATGCTCAGTTCTCCCTTCGAGATGCGACTGCCATTACGATGGATCGCCATCCTCGATCCGATCATCGATGCCAGCTTGGCCGCGACCACCGGCGTCTATACGCCGTTCGATGTGCTCAAATTGCTGATGGCCGGGGCGGATGTCACCCAATTGTGCGCCACCCTTCTGCGCAACGGCCCAAGTGCGGTGGGCTCCATCCTCGACGGAATGAAGGAATGGATGGAAGAACACGAGTATAAAAGCGTGCGGCAGATGCAGGGCAGCATGAATATGCGGTCTTGCCCTGACCCAACGGCCTTCGAGCGAGGTCACTACATGAAAACACTCCATTCATACAGCCTGAACATTTAGAGCATTGTAGCGTGGGGCGTGCGTGCGCCGTTGTAGCGTCGGCTCCCCGTGGCCGACGGGGATCACCAGGTTGCTCGCACCCGACGAAGTCGAACGGTAACTGCTTGTGGGAAGGCGGCCGCTAGAGCAGATTCTTTTTTTCCTAGCGGCCGACGCCCCTGTCAGCCGTGGCAAACAGTTTGTGTTCCACGGCCGACACGGGGGTCGGCCGCTACACGATTACTGAGTTTGCTCAACACCAGCGTTCCTCGCGAAGTTCATCAAGGCGGGATTCAACAACGTGACGGTGTCAGAAACCGATCGGAGTGAGAGAATGGAAAGTAATCGGAACAGCCCCTCAAGTTTGCTAAAGATGGGAGACAAGGCGCCAGACTTCTCGCTCCCGGACCAGGACCACAAGGTCACCACCCTGGCAGAGTTCCGAGGGAGCAAGAACGTCGTGCTGGTGTTCTATCCCCGCGACAACACGCCAGGCTGTACGAAACAGTTGTGCAACATGCGTGATGAGTTCAACCTTTTCACCCACAAAGATACAGTCGTCCTGGGCATCAACCCACAAGATGCGGCATCGCACCAGAAGTTCGCGAATCGGCACGGTTTCCCTTTCCGCCTGCTCGTTGATCGAGATAAAAAAGTGGTATCCGCGTACAGGTGCAAGGGAATGCTGGCGACGAAGCGAACTGTCTATGGCATCGACAAGGAAGGGACGATTGTCTTCGCTAGCCGGGGCATGCCTGATAGTGAGGAGATTCTCAGGACTTTTGCGAATTAGCAAGCCGCGGCATGAGAACCAACAGCCAATAGAGTCGCGAAGGGATTCCACCGAACGCCCGAACACGACAGAACATGATGGCAGTGGATGTCGCACACGATAGATCGGTGTTGACATGTCGATGAATCCCGTGGACTCTGTTTTTCACTATCACGAAACTACCAAGCACCATCCACAGAGGCATGCGCGCAGCCTGGGCTACTTGGACTGGGCAACGCAGCCGGACCCGTTTCGCCGGTTTCTTGGCGCGCCAACGTTGCCGTTGCTGCTGAGCGACCTGGCAGACTCACCTTCGTATGACGACTTGTACGAAGTGGGGGCAATCTCGCCGCAACCGATCTGCCTGGAAACCATCTCCGCGTTCTTTCAGTTCTCGTTGGCGCTCTCCGCCTGGAAGGAATTCCAAGGATCGAGATGGGCGCTTCGGGTCAATCCGTCGAGCGGAAACCTGCACCCGACAGAAGGGTACATTGTCACCGGCAAGGTCGAAGGGCTGACTGAAAACCCAGGGGTGTTTCATTACGCTCCGAGGGACCATCTCTTGGAACGACGGTGCGACATACTTCCTGGCGTGTGGGATTCTCTGGCCAAGGGGTTCCCGCACGGTACGTTCCTTGCAGGCCTGTCCTCCATCCATTGGCGTGAGTCCTGGAAGTACGGCGAGAGGGCGTATCGATACTGTCAACACGACGTGGGTCACGTTCTGGCTGCGTTGGGCATGGCGGCTGCGCTGCACGGTTGGCAAGTTCAACCGCTCTCTGTCATGGGTGACGACGCGGTGGGCAAGCTCTTGGGATTGGATCGGCAACGCGACTTCGAGGGTGCGGAGCGCGAACACCCGGACCTGATCATTGCGGTGGCGCCTTCGGCGACTGTTGACGCCCTTGGCCTTCCCCAGGACCTGCCGAACGGCGCGATCGATTCGGTCCGAGGCGGAACCTGGTACGGCAATGCAAACCGCTTGAGCTCAGACCATGTTGAATGGGAGCTGATTGACACCGTGGCTGAGGCGTGCATCAAACCCGCGAATGCTCAAACTGAGAATCGAACACAGGCCGCCGAATTCGCTGAGTCACTTCGCGGAAAGCGATCTCCAGAAGCGGCACGGAAGATCATCCAGCAGCGGCGGAGTGCGGTCGCAATGGATGGACACGCGAGTCTCACAGCCGATCAATTCTACGTGATGCTCGATCGGGTCCTGCCACGATATGACAGGCTTCCTTGGCGTGCGTTGGGGCCACCAGCGCACCTACACCTCGGACTCTTTGTTCACCTCGTGCACGGTTTGAAGCCGGGATTGTACTGCCTAGGTTCTGTCTGACAACCCGATTCTGAGCAAACGTTCGATCATGGCGACTTTG
>CAZTAR010000017.1:0-22484 GCA_964611695.1 uncultured Planctomycetaceae bacterium
GGCGACCCCCCGTCATCGCGTGAGGCTCTCGTACCCGGTTACTCGGAGTCGGTCCCGGTCGACCCCATGACAGGCTATGACTTCGAGTACGCCGTGTCGCCCGGCGAAAAGGCGACGGTCACCGGCCTGGATATGGTGTCGCGCGACAATGAGGCGGAGTTGCGTAAGAAGCGTCAAACACCGGCGATCCTCTCACCCAGAGCATCAAAGTGGCGTCGTGTCACAAAAGCTTTCTGCGAACGGTACGAACTCGACGACAGGCAACGCGCCTCGGCGGAAGCCATTCTGCGAGACCTGGAGGCGCGGGCGGCACGGTTTGAACAGGTTCACGGCGCCAAGCTCCAGCAACTTGTCGAGGAAGATCGGTCCGATGAACTTCGCCGGCAGATGGGGCCGCTCGATGAGATGTTCGTCGAGCTTCGGAAGCGACTCAACACCTTGCCCACCGCCAGACAGCGTGCGGCAGTGAAAACAGAAATGTAGGGAGCGGCTTGCCACACCGGCTATTAAGGATTGGATGCGACTATGAAGACAAACAGACGACTCATCTTGGGCGTTCTCCTCGTTGCGGTCCTCGCCTTTGTACCGGCGACGGTTTCCGCTCGCGACAACCTCATCGAGATGATCCCGGACAACGCATTTGTCGCGCTCTACATCGAACGCCCACAACGCGTGTTGCCGGAAACCCTCATCAAACCAATCTTCTCGGCGTTTTGTGAGAACGAGACCGACGTCACGGCACTCGTTGAGGCAATCAAACGCATCCCTGGCCCGACCCTCATCGGTGTGATCGCGCCGCCGCCGCCCAACGGAAATGACGAACCCGACATCTTCTTCGCGATGGACCTGACCGGCCCGCCGGTGGAGGCTGACGAGCTGATGGAGAAGGTGTTTCTTCCGGGACTGAATGCATTCCGGAATCCGGATTCACCATCAACACAGTCGCTCAAGCTGGAAAAAGGAAAGACATCGAGCCGTGTGCTAATGGGGGGGGAGCCGCTCTTCTCCTACGCCGTCAAGGGCAAGGTCTTGCTTGGCGCGACGAAACCGCAGTTGCCCCTTCGGTGGGCGCGAGGAGAATGGCCGGAGCAGCAATGGTTCAAAATGTCGGGAGTGCGCCGGATGCTCGGGCGTTTGCCGGATGAATTCTCCGCCCGGCTGTTCATCAACCCCGTCCCCCTGTTCCAATTCATCGAGAAGCCCCGGCCGAACAGTCCGGATGAAGCGATGCTCAAGGCATTGGTCCCCGAGGATATTCTGGCGGGTGCGATCGATCTGAACTGGGATCGATGGACATTGTCTGTTCGTGCGACCATCGCATTGGTGGAGGAGTGCCAAGGCGTGGCCCGGGTCCTGGCGAAACCGGCCCATTCCGCCCGCGCGCTCGGCGTTTTCCCCGAAGACTTCCTAGCGGTGGGTCGAATGGGATGGAAAAGCGCGGCCGGCATCTTCGATACAATTTTTACCATCACCGATCGTTTCGACGAAACGATCTCCGCCGAGTACCGTGAAGAGCTTGCCGAATTCGAGAAGGAAACCGGCGTCGATTGGGACACCGGCATACTCGGCAACCTGGTGGGGGAAGTCGCGTTCGGTGTTCGCGTGGACTTCACCCGCAAGAGCCCGATCGGTTGGGCGGCCGTGTTTCCATTGAGCGACGCGGCGAAGTTCCGCGAGCAGTTCGACAAACTCGCGAAGCATTTCGAATTACCCATCGAGGAAATCGAGGTCGACGGCATTCGTGTTGGCAAGACGACCACGGTCGAAGCCCAAACCGCCGGAGGGGGCGTACATTCCTCAATCGCCACGTCGCCTTTCACGACGTTCTTCCTTGCTCAGAATCACGGTGTGTGGGTCGTCGGCAGTGATGCCGAGACCGTGGCGGACATTGTGAAGCGAGCGGCCAGCGGCCTGAAAGCCCAACCCACAGGCGCAAATCTGCGAGCCTGCTACGACCGGCTGGGCGATCCGAACCACTTGGCCGTGATGCTCGACGTCGAACAGCTTCGAAAGCGTGTGCCGGCCATCGGCATGGCCGTCGGTTCCAAGTTGGCGCCGGCGCTCGCCGAGGGCTTCGTCGGCGCGGCAGTGACAACGGCGGATCACGTTGCCAATTTGGAGTTGTGTTGGTCCTCTCGAAGCGCAGGCGCGAAACGCCGCGAGACACAAGGCGCCGAGATGCCGGCGGTGAGTTCCGAGCAGGTCATGATCGAACTCGGCATGTCCTTCGCCCGCTCGCTCGCCAGGGCGCGACTCATGTCCCAGCGAGTCGTCAGCATGAACAACATGCGAGGCATCGGCCAGGCACTTTACATCTATGCGAGTGAGCATGACGGCGCCTTTCCGGACAGCCTCGAAAACTTGCTTCGCAGCTCACCGGATGCGCTGAGTCTAACGATGCTGGTCAGCCCCTACGACGGCCGGGGTCCCAAGTCCATCGACGATGTGAACCGCAAAAGCTACGTCATCTATCGCCCCGGTTTTGGAATATCGAGTGCTCCCACCGAAGTGATACTCGCCGAACGCACAGTCCATGACGATGGCGCGAACTTCTTGTTCCAGGACGGCCACGTGGAATTCATCAAGGAACCACAGGCTTCCCGACTGTTGGAGTTGATTGCCGCCGGTGAAGAGCAGGTCAGGAAGCATTCTGAGTGACCGCTCCGCCGTCGATCCGCCATGCCCGATAACGCCTGAAGATTGACCTATCCTTCGGCGGCGATTAAGCTTGTGCGATGTGGAATACATCAGTGGGGGCGCTATCGCCTCCACCTCTGATTGCGTCAGAACAAGAGTTGAGGACATCGTCATGATTCGCAACGGCGCGCTGTATGGAATGGCCCTCCTGATGGCCATCGTTGTCGGATGTACAAAATCGGTGGAGCCGCCGCAAGAGGCACAAATAGCCAGGGCCGGCCTTATGCCTGCCGGCGATCTCGGGACCGAATCGGTCTACACGGCCGACCAGAAGCAGGTCAAACTGGCAGCCGCCCGCGAAATCTCCTACGAACCGTTGGACACGTTTCGGGGCGCCGAGTCAACCAGGTGGCGGAAACGCGCGCCGAGAAATGTGTCGCAGGAGCCTCGTTCCACGGAAGAGAGTACGGATGAAAGTCCCGTCCCCACTGACGCGGGGCAAGACGATCCCGACGATTCCGACGATGATGAGGCCGGAACCGATGACGAAGATGAGGACGAGGAAGCCGACCTCGACGACGAAGATGACGATGGGGAAGTCGATCTAGAGGACGAGGAGGAGGACGAGGACGACGAAGATCTAGACGGTGAGGACGAAGAGGACGAAAGCGAAGAAGACGACGACGAAGAAGATCAAGACGAAGAGGACTAGTGCTCCGTCATGCGCCATATGAGGGATACGCAGGCAACGTGTGTGCCACTGGCGGCTTGTCCGCCAGTGCGAAATTACCAACAACCGCTCATGGGACACTGGCGGGCCAGCCGCCAGTGGCACACATCATTCGACCGGTGACAGAGGACTAGCGAATCGTCCAGCGTCGTTTGATGGGTTCAAGGTGGCACGGTCCAGCTACCCTGGGCGACTCGATCACGCCGGCCTGGTATCCTCAAAGTCCGTTCTTCGGGTAGAGCATCGTTTTTTCTTGCTCACCTGCCGCGACACAATGGAACTTGGTCGTACCGACTGCCACCTCCGGCTATACTCGCGATCCATCGGCGGCGGTCGATCCTCCGCCATCGGATGGTGCCAGCCCATGTCAACCGATGAAGATGTCGTTCAGGCACACAGCGTTGCCGAGGCCTATCTCTATCTGAAGGTCACACGGTGTCCCAGTTGCGGCAAGGGGCCGCTTGAGCAAAGGGGCGACCTGACCAAGACCCAATCCGCGCCGGGCGGGTGGGCACTGGAGACGCGGTGTGGCGGATGTGACCGCGAAGATCGCCTTTGCTTCTCGATCAATCCCGCCCCCTCGCGCGAAGAAGCGGAATCAGGCGTCATCAATCCGACGTCCCAGCCATCCCAGGCGATCGACCTTCTCGCCTGGTTGACCCTCTTTCAGGCAATTCTCGAGGCTTCGGCCAATGAGGTAGACAAACAAGCCGCCCGGGAACTCGCATCGGAAGCAGGCTGTTGCCTGGACGAAGCACTGAAGTTCTACACTGTGGAGGAGGAAATGCCGCCCGAGCACGCATTCTTCTCCGAGGCATCCCGAAGACGGTTTCGAGACCATCCGCGGCAGTTTTCGCAATCCAAGTGGCGAGAAAGGCGTCTGCAATTGCCTGATACACGGGCAAAAACCCGACCCGCCGACGCTCCAACGCGACGACAGTGGTGGCAGTTCTGGCTTCGGAAGTCTGGTCAGTAAAGAAGCAGGCGAGCCGAAAGGCTCAGCCACCCTCCGGCGGCCCTCCATCGAGATGGTTTGGAACAGGTTGTATGTCGTGGTCCGCCTCAACGCCGACAGCAGGTTGCGGTTCTGGAGCCTGCCATATGACATCGCCATCCCTGCCATAAAGCAGGATTCTTCCCCCACCAGTTTCGGTATCACGGAACAGCTCAACCACGCGCTCCCCCAGCTCGGTGTTCAGGCAAATTCGCTCAGCCCCAACCCTCTGACCATGCTGTTCAAACCGACGGCCCTCGTGTTCCACCACGCCAACCCGGCAGAAACAGTAGCCGCCATCCACCGAATTCTTGTTGTAGATCTGCATATCCTGTCCGACCCAACTCACCTCACCTCGCCTCTATCTCCCAGCAACCAGCCCCGGATAAGGGGACCGAATCCCGCCCACGCTATCAGTGCGATAACCCAAATCTCGAGGAATATTACTCGTTTGTGAAGGCCCGCGACCAAAGTCAACTCTCTCGGGGGATTGTTTGGATGATCACATTCAGACATCTTCATCTCCTTCAATTCCTTGGTATCCACTTGGTGCCGGGTGAAAACACTCCCAATACCCGGTGCTTCCGCGCTATTGTCCACACTGGCATATTCGCTTCTATTTGAAGTGTACCTCAATGGTCGCGAACCGCCAATCCAAGAGTTGCCGAACTGCTTTCAAGCTCAATTCAACGTGCGTAACTCTTTACACCACAACAGATTAATGTCGCCTAGTTTCCGATTGAATCGATTGAGCCTGCTAAGCTAATCAACATTGCTGGCATGAAGGATCAGTCATACGAAAGCCGTTTCCCGCCGATCTATATAGATTGATGGCCGACGTGTCCCTTGTGGGTCAAGGTGTTGCTGATGGCCTGCCGTGTGCTTCCAGCCTGGTACGGAAGCGGTGTCGCACCGACAGCCGACAAACGGGATGCTATTGGAGACCGCTCTCATGGATCGATTCGAGAAGATGGGCGTATTCCTGAAGGACGCGCCAACGGATGACGCCGTGCTCGCCTTTGCCAGCCACATCGCCAAGCTGGGCGTTAAAAAGATTCATTGCATCCACGTCCACGATGCCGCCCCGGGCGGTGTCGCGAACGACCCGGACATTGCTTCCCTCGAGGCCAAGATCCAACAGGCCTTTCCCGCCGAGCTCGCGGAACAGACCAAGTGCGAGGTTCGGCACGGCTCAAATCTTGTCGAGGTGCTCAAGGCCGCTCGCGATCTCGACATGGGCCTCGTCATCATCGGGCGGCGGCTTCCGTCAAGTCAGATGAGTCTGAAGTATCACACAACACGCATCGTTCGCAAAGCCCCGTGCAACGTGCTCGTCGTGCCGGAACTCTGCACGCCACACTTCAGCCGGATCCTCGTGGCGGTGGACCAATCCAAACACGCGAAGCGCGCATTGGAGGCCGCCGTTGACTTGGTCAAGGCTTCCGACAATCCCAACGCCTACCTCACGACCGTGTCGGTGCGTAACATCGACCCCAGACACAACCTCGCCGGAGCCTCTTTCAAAGACGCCGCTGAAGCACAACGTCAGTTCGCCGAGCGTGACTTGGAACGCTTCCTCGCAGGCGTGGACACCCAGGGCGTGCGTATCAAATCCATCGTCGCCTTATCCGATCAACCCGGCGCGGCGATCGCGCACGTCGCTATGGCGACGAAGATGGACATCCTCGTCATCGGTAGTCGCGGCGCGACCAAACCCGCGACGGTGTTCCTCGGCAGCAAATCCGAAGAGCTCCTCATGTCCTGCACCCTGCCGACCCTGGTTGTCAAGGAGAAAGGCGAAACGCTCGGATTGATCGAAGCCATCTTCGCGTTGGATTAGGGGGGCGAGCCCTTGGCCTAGCGAGCCGGCTCGTCTCGAGCCGGTCTTCGTGCCATGGGGCAGCTTGGCAAAATACGGGAATATACCCGCCGGCCAAGGCAGGGGGGCTTGCAGGTTCCTCATGCTCGATCAACATCTCGATTTGGAGGCCGACGGTTCACTCGATGCACGATCCATACCCACGTGCGGCGGCGTCTACCGACTCACGGATGCCCAGGACCGACTAATCCTGCTCGCCTCATGCGAAAACCTACGCCGAGTGATCCTCAATCGCGTGGCCTCGCGAACACCGGAACAAAAATCAAAACGCGCGGACCTTGCCCCCATCGCCCGTCATGTCGACTGGCGGACGACCTACAGCCGATTCGAAACCGCCTGGGCGCATTGGCAGGAGGCACGCACCCTCGATCCGAAACACTACCGTGACGTGATTGCATTTTCTCCCGCGTGGTTTCTCGTCGCCGATGCTTGCGCGAGCGTGCCGCGGATCATGGCTGCGAAGGAGTTCAAGACAGACTCCGATCGCCGCATCGGCCCCTTGGCGACGCGGCGCGATGCCGAAGCCTGGTTGCGCATGCTCGAAGATGTCTTCGACCTGTGCCGCTACGATCTTATTCTCGAACAAACGCCGAATGGTGAACCCTGTGCCTATTTCGAGATGGGCAAGTGTCCGGCGCCGTGCGACGGTTCGCTCTCCATCGAGACCTACAGCCGGATGATCGCCGATGCGATGGACTTCTCCACCGGCGCGCGCGAACCGCGGCTCTCGACGTTGCGCGACGCAGTCCATACGGCCTCCGAGAGGCTCAGATTTGAAAAGGCCGCCGCGATTCAAAAAAGCATCGACAGCGCGAAGGAACTGGTGGCCAAGCCGGCGTATGAGCACATGTGCGATCTCTCCGAGTGTTGCTGGCTTGTCGTGCAGCGAGCCGGTCCTCGGCGTCGCAGCGAGAAAACTACCCTCGTCAAACCATTCCACATTCATGGCGGCGTGATGGAAATGGGCGAGCCCGTCTCGCTGGCGGACCTCGAAGACGCCGCGTCGCAGTGGCGATCCCGGTGCGATGCGACGCTGCCGATTTCGCCGCCTGCTTCACAGGATGAGCGAACGGCCCGAAGTGAAATACTCTGGTTACTGGCGAAGTTCCTGTTCCAGGGCGATCGCGCGCCAGGATTGTTCTACCGATCCGACCGGTTGCCAGACAAGGACACGTTTGTTGGGGCCATCCGCGAGCGATTCACTGTCAGCTGAGAGCCGTTAGCCGATAGCTGTTGGCTGATAGATGTCCGCTGGTGCGAGAATCCCTTCTCACACCCACCTCAACGAGAACCACTCCTCGCGCGCCCGCGCGGGTGCCACTGGCAGCTTGACTGCCAGTGCAAAGTCGGTCGTCACACTGGCGGGCAAGCCGCCAGTGGCACCTACCTACAGTGACGTCCGTCAATTGAGTTGTGACACAGCACCTGGCATACATAACGCGTGCGGCTTTCAGTGATCAGTATCCGGCACTCGCTCCTCTGCATCTGAGAGTACCTACAGTCCCAGTAGCGCGTTGACGAAGGGCTGAATGTCATCGCCGTCTGCACGACCGCTGGCGTCCATGTCCGCGAGGGTCGGGTTGATACACCCGGTGTCCACGCCGATCAGCACGTCAATGAACACGGGCAAATCGGCCGCATCCACACCGTTTTGAAGGTCGAAGTCACCCCGCAGGCCGTCGTAAACACGAACGGTTGTCGTGCTCGCTACGCCTGTTGCCATCGCACCCTGCACATGAACACGTCCTGTCGCCGGGTCATACGAATACGCGATCGCCGCGCAACCCGATCCATCCTCCTGTGTCACCCCGATGACATCCGACCCGGACGGCACGCGAATGAACACGTCATAGCCGACACCATTGCCGGTCACGTTCGTGAATGTCATGCGGCTTTCGGCGGCCTCCTCGGAACACGTCACGTCAAGACGATGGTCGCCGAGGGTCAGGTTGTTGAAGCTCATCGTGTTCCAGGCGGAGGGAATCTTCGGCTCGATCCGCAGCGTGTTGCCGGCGGCGTCCGGTGTGTAATCGAGGAACAGCATCACCGCGTCGACCAAAAACGACATCGACTCCCACGCGTTCGGCCACGCGGCCTGGAGGAGGAAGTCGCCCTGCCCGGGGTAAAGAAGGCTGTTCGACGGAGCGATCTGTTCCGCCCCAAAGCCGATCGGTCCGATGCGATCGAGCAACAGGTCCAAACGGTACTTGTGGTTATCGATGTCGCCCTTGTCTGAGTTGATATCCTGGCGCTGGGCGTAGTAGCAGCCGTACCACATCGTGGTGAGGAACCAGGGGCTGCCATCAGGGTTTGGCGAGCCGGGACCGTTCCAGTATCCATCGCCCCAGTAGCGGTTGACGAGGTCCTGCCATTCGCCGGCGAAGTTGACCAGCGGCTGGTTGTTTCCCCAGGCGTCCGTCGCCACGCCGTTAATGCGGTCCAGGATCAACTCCGTACGAGAATGACCCACAGGGTATATCTCGAACGGATAGGTGATGCCGATTTGCGAGATGTCACAATTCTCTCCGTTCCACGCAAGCCTGGCATCGAGGCCGCCTCGGATGGCGGTGGCGAGGCCGGTAAATAGCGCAACGTCATTGTGGTAATTGCACGTGCCAGGTCCGCCGGGACAGGACTGTTGGTCGAGGATGTCCGCGATGGCTGCGGCATCTTCCAGGACACGGATGACCTATGCGTTCGAGTAGTTGAACACGTCGAACGAATCTTCCCAGAGATTCATCGAATAGACCAGATCGACCGCTTCCTCATATCGCAGGCGACTATCGACGGTACTGTCATGGCTCGACGCAATCGCCGCCTCCCAGACTTCCGTGTAGTGATCCTCCAAGAATGAGAGATCGTCAGTGATATCATGGATGAACCTGACGCCCCAAGGATAGCACGAGGTTTCGTCGACCTGCGGCGATCCCCAAACGGTGTAACCGTCCGTCGTGTACTTCTGCTTCCAGAAACCCTTGCCGCCGAAGAACGGCGCGCCACCCGCTTCGTTGTCTCGGAAGGCGATGTCGCGCAGGAAATCAAAGATGCGTTTGGCCTCTGCGATGTGGCCGGTTCGTGCGAGGGTAATCGCCGCCCAGGCAGCGTCGCGCGGCCAGACGAACGGATACGCGCCGTTGTGCATGCCTGCGATGATGCCACCGTTCTTGCCGTCCAGATGCAGCGCGGTGCCGAGCAGTCCGCGTTTGAAGATCGCGTCATAGTCATCGTCGGGCGTGTCCACCGTCACCCCAGACGCCAGCCAGTCCGTCCAATATGTTTCGGTTGTCGACTGCAATGCCGCCAGGTTCTGCGTGTGGAACCAATCGATCGCGCCGTCCATGTAGTAGTCATACGTCCCTGTCGCGCCGGCGACGTTATCAAACCCGCCGACAACCAGCACGCCGATCTCTTTCGCCACACCGACCGGCAATTCCACCTGCATCCCGACCCAGCCGATGCCCTGGTCGCTGCTCGTGTCCGACCAGAAGTCGGTTGCCGGCGTGCCCGACGACCCGCCGACCGCGTCACTGAGTCGAACCGCCGCGGCCAGATAGACCGACACGTCCTTGTTGTAGTCGCCCGTCGTGGTCGGGTTGTACTCGCCGCTGGCGGATGTCCATCGCTGCGTGTTGTCGTAGCCCACGATCGCGCCGCGCGCGGTATCCTTAAACGTGCCATCATAGCTGTCACCACCGTTGAGCGCGAAGTCCGTGTGCCAGTAGAAGTTGACCGTCTTAGCGGTCGCGCCGTTGTTCGTCAGGACAATGCGTTTGACGTGCAGGCCTCGGTTCGGTTGAGCGCCGTCGTCGGTGGGGAACGTAATGCCCTTTGGTGAAAAGTCATACTGCTGCACGAGGATGTCGTTGCCGCCCGCGACCAACCGCTGCGAAGTCTCGATCACGTTTGTGTCGGTGACGTACGACTGCGTGATGTCGGCATAGTCGCCGCCGTCCTCGTTGCTGAGCCAGTACGTCACACCGTCGACGCGGAGGCCCGGCATCGCCTGGTTCAGGTTCATCTGCCCCCGTTCATCCACAGGCAAACCGGCCGGAAACGTATCGGGACCGTCGGAGTAGCCCTCGTTTTTCGTGCCCATCCCATACACACACCCGGCGGATGGGTAGTAAACGTCGTACAGCGAACCGTTCTGATCGAGCATGACATTGATGTAGTTGTTGCCCGCGACCCCCTCTTCCTTCCAGAAATGGACCGGCGGGTAGCCTTCGTCGGGGGTCGGCGAACCGCTGCCGGCGCCGGGCCACGCAATCTTGTTGGTGTACTCGTATACCGTGCCCGCTCCAGCGAAGACCTCGGGCAAACCGGTCTCCCACGCGCCGACCTTGTAGCGGATGCGTTCGCCATAGTCTCGGGTGAAGTACGGAGCCTGCGCGTGCCACCAGTCGACGCCGGACACGCCTTCCGGTTCGTTGTACAGGAAGTTCACGCGGATATCCGGTCCGTAGCTAAGCAGGACCATCGTTCCTGGCAACGGGATTCCCTTCGAACCGCCCGGCGTAGAGCCGTCATCCGTGTAGTAAACGGCGACGCTCGTATAACTGAACGAGGGAGCAATCTTGAAATACAGATCGACCACCTGGTCCTCGCGCGGTGTCTCGGGATTCCGCATCGTAACGCCTGCAGGCTGGTTGTAGACCTGAGCGTTCGGTGTATGTTCAACGTAGTCAGGCGTGGCGACGACAGGTGCGACGAGAAATAGTGAGAGAACAAAAGTCCGGCAGCCAATTCAGGCACAGCAATGTATTTGAGAAACCATGTTAGCCTCGTAAAACGTTTTACCAGTTTTGTTTCGGGGGAGTCTCAGTCGGCAAGTGCTTTCTCCCCTCCAAAGATTAGCCTATCAAATGCTGGAACGCGGTTCAACCGTCCGGAGAATCGGGTAGGCTGGCGAATTCTCGTGTAAGTTCTTGTTGGGTCCGCAGTTAATCTCTGATTTAGTTTCCAAGACTGCATCGCTCGTAGCGTCGGCCCCCCGTGGCCGACGTGGAATGGAGAGAGGTCTTCCATCGGACACGTCGGACACAGGGGGCCAACGCTACTCCCATTTCCTAATTCGAGAGGCTCGGCTTCAATTCAGCCCGCACCGCCGTCAACGGGTTGCCATCCGCATCCTCGACATGCACGCAGAAGCCGGAGTCGCCGCCACCCTGGCTGATCTTGAGCAGCAGCGTGTTCGAGCCCTTGCGGAGCTTGACCGGCACACGGTCTTCCTTCGACGTGTAGGCCCGACCGCCGTCGAAGCGGTGGACCTGTTTGCCGTTCAGCCAGACGCGGACGCCGTCGTCTGTGCCGAGGGCGAGCGTCGCGTCCGTCGCCTCCGGCGCGTGGAGGTACGTCAGCGCGTAAGAGACGCACTGGTACTTCCGCCCGCCGTAGACATCGTCGAAGTCGATGAAGAACTCGTCCAGCAGGTTCGTGCCCGGCGCGATCTCGCGCACGACCTTCCGCCAGGCGATCTCCTCGCCATCCATACCCTTGTACTTCGCCTTCAGGTCGGTGTCCTTCTCCGGCGGCAACGCCCGGTCGAGCGCCTCGTCAAACGGCACGCCAAACGGCCCGAGCACCCACCAGGCGTTGATGGACGGGAGCAGAACGCGTCGGATCGGAACATCTACAGAAACAGACTCGTCTCCCGAAACCGAGACGGTCCCTTCGACGACCGTGGTCTGAGGTCCCGCGACAGGACGCAGTGTCGTCTTCGCGGTCACTGGCTGGTGAGCCACAACGCCATCGAATACCCATGCCCCGTCGCCGGCCAAGGTCCAACTCTTCCCCGCTTCAAGGGAGACGTTCACCTGCAACTGAGGTTTGCATCCAGTATCTGGAAAGACCGAAAGCCCGACTCCCACCTCCAACTGAACAGCATTGTCTGGCGTGCCGCTCGCTACGGCTTCCACATGCGATACGAGCTCCAGGAGCCGCATCAACGCCCATTGTCTGGTGTCGTAGTCGAGGTCTCCTTGCATCACTGCATTGTGGTAGATTTGCCATACTATCCACACGTGCCAGAGATCGTCGTATGTCTTTCTCTCGGTATGTTCATCCTGTTTGGCATCACCCATCAGCCGAACAAGCCGTGGATCTTCAAAGATCTCCGCGACATCGCGGAGTCGGCGCACGAATCCGCGTAGCCCCCCTCCGAAGATGTACCCCTTCCTGTCACAAGCGCTCCGCCGCGACGACAAAGTCTCCGCAACAATTTGGATGGGCTTGTCGGTAGGTTGCGGGTTAAGGCGCATAATCACGCCCGTCGTCTCAAGGTCGAAGAACCACCGGGCCGTGTCACTTTCGTGCGGCGGGCCCATCGGCTGCGGCCCCCGGGGGCCGGCAAGAGGTGCACCATCAACACGGACCGCCCCAAGCGTTTCGACATCACGGAGGCGGATTTCGTACGCCCGCTCCTTCAACGCGCCGTCAAACGAGCCTTCCATCTGACCGATCGTGATGGTCCGCGCATCGACGCCGAGTTCGTGCGACACCGGCGTCCATGCGCATTTGCCCTTGAGATAGCCTGCACTGATGCCATCGTCTTCGTAGATTCGGGTCTCACCGGATTCGCCGGGCCAGATGTTGAGGACCAGCTTATCGACAGGCTTCTCGCCGGTGTGGCTTACCTTCTCCATTGTCGGGATGATCGCGCCGCTACGAACGAAGATGGGTATCTCGTCCAGGGGCACCTGCAACAGGACATCGCGCGGGCCTTCGTACGTCTGTCCACTGAACCAGTTCGTCCACTCGCCGGGGGGAAGCCAGACCTTGACCATCGCGCACTGGCTGATCGGCTCAATCGGTTCGACGACCGGGGCGACGAGCAGATCATCTCCAAACATGTACTCGCCCGGATGCTCGTATGCCTCGTCGAGCTGAGGCCAGTCGTAATAGAGCGGGCGGCAGAGTGACACGCCGGTGTCATGGCTCTTCCGCGCCATCGCGTAGATGTACGGGATCAGCTCGTATCGAAGCTCGAACGCCTTCTTCGCGGCCTCGAACACCTCTTTGGGAAACTCCCAGATTCGCCGCTCGGCCTTTGGGTTCTTCGTCGTGTGCGTGCGGAGGATCGGGCTGAAGACGCCGTATTGAATCCAGCGTGCGTACAGCTCCGGATCGACCGGCCCGGGAATGTGCCCGCCGATGTCGTGGCTCCAGTAGCCGTAGCCGACGTTGGCGGCAGTGGCGGTGAAAGACGGTTGAAACGCCAGCGACGGCCAGTTGCTGAAGGCGTCGCCGGAGAAGCCGATCTGATAACGATGGTTGCCCAGCCCGCCCCAGCGGCTGAAGATCAAAGGTCGCCGGCCGGTCTTCTCGCTACGCTGCTGCATGTCGGTCCAGTGCAGGTGGTTCAGCCACCACAGCGGATCGAGGCCAGGCACCTTCGTCTCGTGACCCTGCTGCCAGTCTATCCACCAGAAGTCGATGCCCTGTTTCTCCAGCGGGTGGTGCAGGAGCTTGAAGTACGCTTCGACGAACTTCGGTTCCGTGCAGTCGAACGGCACGCGATCGACCTTCTTCGGATCCAGCCCCATCGCCTTGGCAAACGCGGGAAAGGCGGCCTCGCGTTTTCCCACGCCATCAGCAGGGTGCAGGTTCAGCGTCGCCTTGAGGCCCTGCTCGTGAACCCACTTCAGGAATCCCTCGGGATCGGGGAAGCACTTCGGGTCCCAGGTGTAGCCCGTCCAGCCGTCAAGGTGCCAGTCCATGTCGATCACAAGCACGTCGAGCGGAACGTCGTGCTCCCGGAACTCGCGGACGAGCTGCTTCAACTCCTTGTCTGTGTATGCCCAGTAGCGCGACCACCACGTTCCGAACGCGAACCTCGGCGGCAACGGAATGCGACCGGCGACCTTGACGAAGTCTCCCAGCGCGCGCTTGTAGTCGTGCCCATAGCCGAAGAAGTACCAGTCGATCGCGTCCTGGCATCTCTCGGGTGCCACGGGCGGCTTGTCCGCTCGTGCCGGCACTGGCAGCAAGCTGCCAGTGGCACCCGCTCGGGGATCGATACCGTCATCATCTATAGCGTCGTTCTTCTTGCGCGGTGCAACCCAGGTGTCACCGGTTTTCGGGTGCGCATCGAAGAGCAGTCGGTGCGAGTCGTCAACGAGAACCCAACCGTCGTGTGAGAGAATGCCTGGTTCGAGCGACGTCGCGCCGGAGATACCGTCGAGCGTCCTGAAGGTGCCGAGGAGATTGCCGGTGTCCTTCATCCCAGGACGCCAGACGACTTTCTTGCCGCATAGGGCGAATTCAATTGAGAGGTTGCCCTTGTGGAAACGTTTGCCGTCGTTCTGAAAGCGTAACACCAACTCGTTGGTTCGAATGACGAGGGCGTCGTCCTTGCGTTCGACGTCAAACTTTGGAACGGCAAGGCGTCGGTTGATGAACGCGAGCGAGGCACGATCCTCGAAGGTTCTGCTTGGCGACCACTCGATGCGAATTAGGGCCGGCGTGAGTACCGTGAATCGGGCGTCGCCGAGCGTGACAACAGCGCCAGGCTCGGGTGCGGGGTCGGGTCGTTCGGCAGCGGCGAAATTGGCGAGACTGTTGTTGACCATGATGCACCCAAAGAGGGCCGATAGGATTCGTCGGGCGGACATTAGCAACTCTCCGATCGAGCGTGCCAGGTTTTGACCATTCCTCATTGTTTGATGACGGTGATGATGTTCAGTATCTCTCGGATTCGACTCCTCGGCTATAGCCAGGCTACCTGCGATTGCCCTGTGCCGTTTTCTGAGCTTGCGGTTATCGGACCGTCGAATCGCGCTGAGGATTCTCCATTGCCGGGTTCGGCGATCTCGGGGCACCCCATCTTCGCCCCCTTTTTGATCCCTTCTCGGTGGGTGAATTGTGTAATGCGACGGCACAACTGCCGTCAGGATAAAAAGTTATCGCCATTCGGCTCAATCGTGGAAATACCGCGGCGATTACGTTAGGATAAGGGGTCAGGAGGTGGGTTTCGCCAACGGCTATTCGGGCGTTGGCAGGACAGGAGTGGTGCAACTCGGTTGCCGATTCTGGTAGCCCAAGGAACCAGCGGTCGATGTCAGGCGACGGCAGCGAGCCGACCGTCCTGGGACATGATGACCGGCCGCTGAACAGCCTCGGTTCGCGGAACCTTCCTCACCGACGAGGTGGTGCGAGTCAGTGATCTGCAAGAGCCGACAGCCGTTTTCGCCATTCGCGAGGCGTGCCGAACCGGGATTCACGATTCTTGAGTTGTTGGTCGTGGTCTCGATTCTCGCCGTCCTTATGTCGATTCTTCTCACGGCCCTCGCCAAGGTTCATCGCACAGCCAACAGCCTCGTGTGTCAGACCAAGCTTCGGACGGTGACACAACGTTTCACCCTCTTCGCGGATGCGTATGCGCCCATCGACCGTGGCGATAGCAAGGTCCTCGGGCCAGCACTTTTGTTTGTCGACGATTTTCAGGAAAGCCTTTACCGCGTGGACGAGTTCTGGGATCTGGGTGAACCTGATGGCAAAGCTGTGCCGTACGACAAGGACGAGCAGCCGCTCATGTGTCCGACAGGGTCCAGCACACTGTCACGAAAGGGTGGAAGCCCACTCGACGATGCTGTCGGTCCCCATGCCAACGTGAGCTATGCGTTCAACATGAATATGGCGCGGAACAGTTTCCAGGATGGCGAGCACTTCGTTCTCGAAGCAGTCATTATCACCACAGGCATTCTGGATTATCCACTCGCGCCCCTCGTCTTCGATGTCGACGCCGAGAAGGCCGCGTCTGATGGCAGGAGTCCTTTCTACTCGGCCCCGCCACCTGGCGAAGGCTCGACGATGACCGCCCATTATCCGTGGTACCCTTCCTATCGGCACGATGGCATGTTTCAGGCTGCGTTTGTCGGGGGACACGTCGCCCGTTCGGCCAATCCCGCACATGAGCCCGGTTGGGAGTGGCAAGTCGACCGAAAAAAGATCACTCGCTTCCCCCCATCCTAAAATCTTTTTCCAGAGAACCTAGCGTCCGACCTTCGTGTCTGACGTGGTATACTAACTGTTTGCCTCAGCCGACACGGGGTCGGCCGTCACCGGGGCGTGCAAAAAACTCGAGAGCGGAATTCCTCTGAAAACAGGATGAGAGGTCGGCCAACGTGAAACTGAGACACAAGTTCGTCATTCTGGCCTTCGTCTACGTGGTGTCGCTCACTGTCAACATCGCCATGTCCGCCTGGTGCATACTTGTTTACTTCCAATCCGCGTTCGTCGAATTCCGCTCCACGAGCGCGATGCAGTCGGAAGTGGAATGGATGCGGGCACTCGTTCGCCGACAACTCAAAATTCTGGAAGAGGGCGGGGACATGGCGGGGTACCGTGAATTGCAGGTTGCCATGTCGGCCGCGCTCTCCCGCTTCGAAGCCGGGCAAACCGGCGACTTGGAAACCGGCTCACTTGCCGCGGTGCGCGAGGCGTGCGATGCGACACACCTCGTGGCACGTCGGCGTCTCGATTCCATCGACCGACCCGGTACGCCGCTACCCGCGCTCTCCCGTGAAGATCGACAATGTTTTTCGACGCTTGATGATCTCTTGAAATCGGTGGGTTCGATCCTCAGCCAGGATTTGACATCTACCAGGCAGCACGCCGCGACCATCCAAGAGCGCGTTGTCACGATTCTCGTTGCAAACGCTGTGTTCGGCGTGTTGCTCTGTGGGGTCGGTGTCGTGCTCGTTCGGCGCTGGGTGCTTCGACCGGTCGAGGATCTCCGCGAAGCAACCCGGGAAATCTCGCGGGGGCATTTCGATTATCGAATGAAACCGAAGACGCGGGATGAACTCGGCAGGCTTGCCGAGGAAGTCAATCAAATGGCCGCCACCATCGTGCAGATGCAGGCAAAGCTTGTCGAACAGGAACGCCTTGCGGCCGCTGGCGAGATGGTCACCCGACTTGCGCACAACATCCGCAACCCGCTCGCGGGCATCCGCGGATTGGCCGAAGAAACGCTGCAAATCCGAGGCGACGAGGCCGCGGTCGGCGACGCCCAGAAACGCATCATCAACTCCATCGATCGGTTCGAGAAATGGCTCCGCGATTTGCAGCAGTCAGTTTCGCCTCTCACGCTGAATCCACAGTGGGTCTATCTTGAGACTCTCATCGCGAACGTTTGCACGGCGCTGAAACCCATGGCGGACCGGCTGAAAGTCGGAATCGAAGTCGACATCGATTCCACGATGCCCTGTGTGGAACTGGATGACACACACTTTGAACATGTCCTGGTCGCGCTTCTGACCAATGCGCTGCAAGCTTCAAAGGAGGGGCAGTCCATTCAGGTGACAACCTCTCCTTGTCGAGACGAAACCGAAAGCTGGCGCCTCTCGGTGATCGATCGGGGTGAAGGCATCCCAGAAGATCTTCAGTCGAAAATCTTCCTTCCGTATTACACCACCAAGGCCGGTGGAAACGGAATCGGCTTGGCAATGGCCAACAAAATCGTCAAAATCCACGGGGGAAAACTTTCCGTCGAATCCCGACTCGGGCATGGCGCCCGGTTCGACGTCATCATGCCTGGCATCAGCGGAGAAGAGTGATACGTGGCCGATATCCTGATCATCGACGACGAGGAGAACCTCAGCTACTCCATTCGGTTGGCGCTCAAGAGAAGTGGCCATTCATGTCGTATTGCTGAGAATGGCGAGCAGGGCCTTGCCGAATGTGCGAAGCAACTGCCCGACTTGGCCCTGGTCGACATTCACCTGCCAGACATCAACGGACTCGACCTGATGACGAGGATGGCCGAACGCGGCTTCGACGTTCCCGTCGTCGTGATTACGGCCTTCGGCACCGTTGACAGCGCGGTCGACGCCATGAAACGCGGCGCGTTCGACTACCTGCAAAAGCCCCTGGTCATGGAGGAGGTCTGCCTGACCGTCGGGCGCTGCCTCGAAAACCGCGCGATCCGGAATCAGCTCGACGCCTATCGCCAGGCCCAACATCGAGAGTCCAACCACCTCACCCTGATCGCGGAATGTCCCGAGATGCGCCAAGTGATCGAGTTGGGGAATCGAATCGCCGGCTCCACCCAGGACACCGACCAGGAACTCCCCACGGTTCTGCTGCTCGGAGAAACCGGGACCGGCAAGGAGGTGGTGGCCAGGTATATCCATCATCGCAGCAGGCGGGCCGACCTCCCTTTCATCCATGTGAATTGCACCGCTATTCCCGAAACACTGTTCGAATCGGAACTCTTCGGGCACGAGCCCGGTGCCTTTACAAACGCGAAAACCGCGAAAAAAGGCCTGCTCGAAATGGCCAATGAGGGAACCCTTTTTCTCGACGAGATCGGCGACATGCCACTCGCCACGCAGGTGAAGCTCCTCGTCTCTATCGAGAGCGGTCGTTTCCGCAGGCTTGGTTCGACCGTTGAACGCGTTGCGCACGTCCAGGTTCTCGCCGCCACGAATACCGATCTGCAAGCCAAGACGGAGCGTGGGGAGTTCCGGGCCGATCTTTTCTACCGCCTCAAGGCTTTCTGTATTGATTTGCCTCCACTGCGCGACCGGGGGGATGACATCATCCGGCTCGCCGAGCATTTCACCGACCGATTCTGCAGGAAGTTCCGCAAGCCGGCGCTCAAGCTTTCGCCCGAGGTGGTCAGGCTCATGAAGGAAAACCCATGGCCAGGCAACGTCCGCGAGTTGGCGAACGTCCTCAGGCGCGCGGTTCTTGTCACTGACGGTGATTCTCTCTCACCGCGAGCGATCGGGCTGGAAATGTCCTCTTCCGCGCTGCCGACAAGCAGTGATCAGCAGGCTGGCCTGGATTTGGCGAAACTCGATGGCGAAGAGTGGACGCTCTCTTCTTTCGAGAAGATTGTCATGCAAGCGGCCCTGAAAAAGACGGACGGCAACATCTCGGAAGCGGCCCGGTTGCTCGGTCTAACACGGGGGGGCCTTCGACACCGCATGGAGAAATCGGGGCTCCAACCGCCCTCGACCACCCCTCCCAAGGGCGGTGATGGCTAAATCCTCAGCCACTTCGGCTGCACACGGCCGATTTCGGACCGTATCTTGCGGGTTGGCCTCTGATTTTAGTAGATCGCAACTCCTGCATATATAGTCAGTTATAACTATTTTTGCCGAACTTTTTCATTTGGCCCGCCATGTGCCCTAAGCACCTGTCAGCAGGGTGGAGGCGGCAGACGCGATTCAGGTTCAAGATTCTGACTGTTTTTCCCCCTTGTTCATAACTAAGTGTGTTCGGCCAATGGGTGATTGTCGGCTCGCCCACCCATTGGCTAATGCCACCCGGTGGTCGGACCGGGTGGTTTTTTTGTGGTAGCTGCTATTTCCGTTCATTCATGTCGCGACTCAGTTCTGCCCGTCGCCAGGGGCTGTCGCAACTTCGCCCCTTACAGCCTGTCGAACGTATCTCTCGGCAAGAAAATGAGTTATCGGCAGTCAGGCAACTTTCATTTTCCGTAGGACGCTGGAACGGTTGTGGTATACTCGTTATACTGCGACGCGGAATTTCCGACGGTCTCCGGCAGGGTCTTCTTCTGCCTTGGCGAACGAACCGCTTCGGTCTCCGCGAGTGAGGCGATATCGTGGCATTCCTTCTGCCTTTCGAGGCTGAGATAATCGCGCTGGATGAACAACTTGCCGGTCTTTCGGAGAATGATTCGGCTCGCGCGGCAGTGCTCGCCCGATTGGCGGAACTCGAACAAGAGGTCTATTCTTCGCTGTCCGCCCACGACACATTCCTGTTGTCGGGTCACCCGCTTCGTCCCAAGACGCTCGACTACATCGGACATGTCTTTCAAGATGTTCGGCTCTTCTATAATCCTGACGTCCCGGGTGACTATTTAATGGTTGCGGGCGAGGCTCGCATCGAGGTCGAAGGTCGGCTCATCGACGTCATAGTCATTGGACAACAGACCGGTCCTTCGTCGCAAAAGGAAGATATCCTCAGGTTGTCGGTTGCCGAGTACCGTCAGTGGAACCAGGGCATGGGCTTCCCCGACGGCTATCGGAAGGCCGTCCACTTCATGAATATCGCCGAGCAGCGCGGGTGGCCGGTGGTTGTCTTCGTCGATACGCCAGGAGCGGACCCATCGGAGTTCTCCGAGGAGCAGGGGCAGGCCTTTGCAATCAACGAGGTGATCCACAAGACCACCTCTCTCAAGACGCCTAGTCTCTCCTACATCATCAGCCTCGGGGCCAGCGGCGGTGCGATCGCCATCACCCCGACCAATCGCACGATCATGAATCAGTACGCGACTTACATGGTCATCAGCCCGGGCGGATGTGCCTCGATCCTGTTTCGGAATCGCAGCCCGGAGTCGATTCGCAAGGCCGCAAAAGGACTCTGCCTCACATCGACCGATGCAACTGAACAGGGCACGGTGGACGAGGTGGTCGAGGAAGGCCTGCATCCCGCGCATCGCTATCCCGGTGAGCTGTTGGCCAATGCCAAAGATGCGATCCAGCGGAATCTGGCCCAGCTCGTTCAATTGAAGGGCAAAGAAGCGGAAGAACACCGTCGGGCCAAGTTCTTCAAGATGGGCGTCTGGGGTAAAGCCGGCAAGAAGAGAGCCTCGAACACCTTGGCAAAGCTGGCGACGAGCCATCGCAAGTCCTTCATGCGGCTCCAAGAAGCGATTGCCGATTATCTCGCCGAGCAGAACCGCATCGAAAATGAGAACAACCATAAAGCGTCGGATGAGGGGGCGGCGCTGGGTCGCATCGGTCCCCGTCAGAATGTCGCCCGGCTGATCTATGCGATCGAAAAGGAGGATGGTGCGTACCTGGGCAAAGTGCTCTCGATCGAGAAACTGAAATTGACCGGAACCCTGTGGGCTGAAATCCGCGAGTTCGCCCTGGCCCGCCGGTACGGTCACAAGGATGGCGGGCGGACATTCCATCCAAACGGCGGCAAGTCGCCTTATCGTCGGCTGCATCCCGTGGACTGGATTCGACGACTCACGGACGAGGGTTCTTTCCGAGAATTCGCCGAGACGATGTGCTATTCCTCCGTGGATCAACTCGGCTTCCCGCAATACCCAGAAGCCCTCGAACGAGGAATCAAGAGCACCGGGCTGCACTCCGGCCTGATCACCGGTGGCGCGAAGATCGGCGAGCACAAGACGGTCCTCGCGATCAACAATTTCGGCCTCGCCGGCAGCAGCCTTTCCGACGAGATCGGAGAGAAGTTCCGCTTCGCCGCTCAAAGAGCACTCGCGAAGCGCCGGCCGCTGATCTCCATCGCGATGGGCGGCGGCGCGCGGATGCAGGAGGGCACACCCTCGATGCATCGCAACATCCCCAAGGCGCAGCACGCGCTCAACCAGTTGGAAGAGGCGGGTGTTCAGCACATCTCCGTCATCTGCGACCCCACCCTCGGCGGCACGGCCATCAGCTACGGCCTCCGCGGCGACTACATGATCGTCGTCGAAGGCTCCGCGAACATCGGCTTCTCCGGCAAACGGGTCGTCGAACAGTTCCAGGAACGCAAAGTCGCCGCCGACTTCCAGCATGAGAGCTGGCTATTGCACTACGGCTTCGTAGACGAAAGTGTCGCCACCGACGCCCTCCGCGCCAGGCTTGCCGAACTACTAGCCCACGTCGCCAAAGGCGGCAAACTTTCCACCCTGCAAACCCGCCGGTCCCGCCCGTGGAAACCCACCCAAGAACTACTGCTCGACACCACCTCGTCGCAGGAACAACGCGCGAAAAAAAAAGACCGTAGCCAACAACAGGAACATGTGACGGTCTAATCCGAGCCCCAAGTGGTAGCGCGGGGTATTCGTGGACAGGCCGCAGATGCGTAGGTCGGGTCCGCAGACCCGACAACCCAGAACCACGCCACAAACCTCTGTGTCGGGTCTGTTGACCCGACCTACCGGACTGAAGTTGGCAGGGCGAACGTTCCACGTTTTTTTCTGCATTTCTTTTTGGCAGGCAACGCGTGCGCAATTCAACAGGCATCGTCGGCGTCCGTTTGCACCAGAGAAAAGTGGCATTGCCCGCAAATGCCCGCAAAGTCTTTGGACGCCGATGTCCTTTGTTGGGTCGCGGTTGCATCTCGGCTGTTTGTTATTCGTGCTCGGCGCTCCCATTCAATTGACGATTTGAGATTGACGATTGACGATTTGGGCGGCACGTGGGCGGCATGCTTTCACGCGATGCAGTCGCGGGTAAGCATGTTGAATGTTGTGCGAACATGCCTACCCCGCCTTTCTCACCAGTGGGAGTCTTCGGGTTTTCCGAGGCGTCTTTGCG
>CAZTAR010000018.1:0-22278 GCA_964611695.1 uncultured Planctomycetaceae bacterium
TCGGCCTCCTTGCTTCCACCGGCGAGACGCCGGTGCCACACTCAATCGTTCACTGCTCGAATATTGAGCGATGACCGCTCGCTGACGCGCGCGGCCCTGATTGCTGCGGCGGTGAATGCCATCGACAACCGAGATGCTCTAATCGTGCGTGCCGATGTCGTCGGTGAAGGCTGAGACGACGAGGATGTTTTCCTCCGCCTCGTGGTGTTCGAGGTACTGGAGGAGATCGCGAATCCGTTTGCAGCTATCGCGCATGAGCAGTCGGTCCGTCGGCTTGAGTTCGTTCAGCGACTGGTGAATTCCATCCATCACTCGGCTCAATTCACCGTGTTCATGGGCAAGCCGCTCGACCTCGCGTGCCAAGGCGGGCCGTCGGTTGACCACCGGCAACATGTAACCGTCGCGAATTTCCAATGACATGTGTTTGATCATGTGTGCCCGCAAGTGGTCGAACGCCTCGCAAAGATCCTGAATCCACTTTTGCTCGTTGGATTGCGGTGCGATTGCGACCTTCTCGAGCAGGACTTCCGAGAGAATCTTGATTTGCTCGTGCTCGTTTCGTATCCAGCGAGCGGTTTCTTGCGGTGTCATCCGAAAATCTCCTGCGAAGCCGCGGAAGAAAAGAGCCGCGCCCGAAAAGAAGCCGTCATCGCTCGAATGAGCCAGCCCGCCCCATCTCAACGGAGCCCACGTGCTGACGCGCGCATCCCCGATCCCGCCACATCGCGTCATCGCTGGAATTCTAGCAACACCGTGCCGATTCGCCTACTGCGATTCGAGGGTAAAAGGCCAATTGCGGAAATGGAATGGTGGTTCCCTGTACGTGCCACGGGAAGGATAACCGTTTGTGCCGGAACTCGCCGACGAAGGCTGCGTCCGCCCCCCTGATGAATGAGAGCCACTCCCGGAGATTGGCATCTTCTAAGGGATGCCGAGCAATAAATCCACGAGGCTTGGCAGATTGTACTCGTCTACAGCGCCATCCTGATTGATATCCGCTTGGCAGAGATAGCGGCGATCCAGAAAGTACTCCAAGAAGGCGGGGATGTCGCGGCCGTTGACCACGCCGTCACACTGCATGTCGCCGAGCAGCAGGCCGGGGCAACCGGGGTATTCGCACTCGTCGAGGATGCCATTGGGCTGGCAGTCCCAACTCGACCCGGCCAGGATGTCGCACTCGTCGAGCACCCAGTTCACGTTGCAGTCCGCCTCCGAATCGCACCCATCGATGATGATGCGATGGATCAGGTCCGCCAGATTGATCGATGGGTTCTCCGTTGTGAGCAGCACCTGACCTCCAGGCCGCCCACCGGCTGCGAGCTCACCCGCGAGATCGACCACGGCCTGCGTCCAAGGCGAGCCGATGACCGGCGAAACAACGACGTTTCCCGCAGCCACGATCGGGATCGCGTGGTCAATGGCATCCTGGTCCGAGCCAGCGTCGTACACCGGATCTCCGCAGCGCGGCCCCTCGTCTGAGAGGGGGATAATGACGCGCAGCGCCCCTGGCGTCCACGTCTTGTTCGCGGCTACGATGGCTGTTGCAGGGCCCCAGTCTTCAGACGCCGGCTCCGGGTGGCCGCCGCAGTCCCCAAGCAACTCGGGGAGTCCGGGCGTTGTTGTTCCGTAATAGCCCTCCACGCTCCCTTCGGTGCAAAGCGCCCTCGGCCAACCATCGGAGTTGTCAGCATCCTTACCGGCCTCGGCGAGGTCAATGCTTGATATCCGAGTGAACTGTTCCTCCATCACAGTTAGAATCTCGGAGGACAGGATGAGACCATCGTCCTCGAGTTCCTGAATGACCTCGGTAACGACGGAACAGAGGGCGTTTATCTCATCCCCCATCGATCCGGATGTATCAAGAATGAAGACGATATCCACCGCACCCGAGGGTGGGCACAGCGAGCATTGGTCAGGAATCCCGTCGTTGTTGCAGTCGTCGGTGAGTCCCGCATCGATGTCACACCGATCCAATATGCCGTTGCGGTTGCAATCCGTCAGGCCGCTCGCGACGTAGGCCGCGCCCGAGTCGGAACCGAATGCGTCCTCATTCGGCGCACCGGCCACGGCGATTCTCTGGTCCACGGCGACCGCTTGGCCGTATTCGTCGTTCATATCTCCGTCAGGAGCCAGGAGCTTGATTTCCTCGACCCACGAAGTCCAGTCGAGCAGGAAAACATACACGGAACCAGAGGCATTCTCGTGGTCATCGTCGCCAGGTGCTCCCACGAGGATCGTGTCGCCGGACACGCCCACCGCGCGTCCGAATGTATCGCCGACAGTGGCATCCGAAGCGACGAGTTTGGCCTCTTCGACCCACGCGCCGGTGCCTTCGTTGAACAAAAAAACGTAGGCTGAACCGGAAAACGAGCCGGCATCGTCATCGCCAAACGCGCCAATGACCGCGATGTCGTCTTCCATGGAAATCGCGCAACCGAACTCGTCGCCGGCAACGGTATCGAAGGCTCGGAACTTGTCTCCTTGAATCCACGTGTCGTCGAGACAGTCGCCCGGCGTTCCGTTGTCGTCGTGGAAGAACGGATAGACCGATCCCGAAGCGCCGCCCGCGTTGTCATCCATATGCGCACCGATCAGAATGGCATCACCGGAGATCGCCAGCGTCTCGCCGAACCTGTCATAGGCCTGGCCGTCCGAAGCGACGAGCTTGTCCTGTTGCACCCATGTCGAGCTGAGAGCGTCGAAGCAGAACACGTAGGCTGAACCGGAAACACTCCCGCTGTTATCGTCGGCATAGGCTCCGATGAGGGCGTGGTTTCCGGAAAGGGCAACGGCATAACCGAAATAATCGGAGCCCGCACCGTCATCCGCGAGCAGCTTCTGCTCGAATTCCCAGGTGCCCCCATTGAGTCGGAACACATACGCTGCACCGGCGTTGCCGTCATTGTCGTCGTCGAATGGTGCGCCGACCAACACGGTGTCACCCGATATCGCAACAGACCAGCCAAAGGTGTCGCCTGCGGGATCATCCTGTGGAAGGAGTTGTTGCTGTTCGATCCAACTTGCTCCGTCGTAGTGGAACCAATACGCCGCCCCCGACTCGACCCCTGCGGCATTTGAAAAGGGACTGCCGACGATGATGTCATCGCCCGACAAGGCGAGTGCTGTTCCGAAGGCGTTCTCGGCGCCGGCATCGGAAGGGGATATTTTCTGCAAACATTGACCCCATGCGGCCTCGACCGAAAAAGTCAGCACCATGGCGGCGATTGCCACGATCCGGACGAAGCTGGCTAGGCATGCGTTCATGTTGTTGCTCTCCGATTTTCCTGCCCGGCCACGGATTGGCACTGGAATTATATCCCGCCGGGCGCCCTTTCTTCCGGAAGATTTCCCTTGCGTTCTCGGACTCGAGCCCGTTGGCAGAACCTCATAATCAGGCCGGGCCGACAATGGGATTTATTGTATCTTAAAAATTCGGTTTTGGGCTCACTGCATCTAGTTTATCGCACCCACAGTGTCCGCCTATCCTTAATCGTTTTTTCCAGACTTCCCAACCCCAGCAGTTGGGCGTGGTTTCTCCCGCAAATAGGAGTGGCACTGCTGAGTTGGTAGAGGCTGCACTGCTGCATTGGTTGGGGAGATGCGACTGAGCCGAATTATTGTGGACCCGCTGCCCTGGCAGGACTGAGGATTGAAAAAGGCTGTGAATCAGACAAATGGAGAAAAACCGATGATGGCGGAAAAAAACTGTCGCGGAGGAGACGATTGCCGTGTATTATGGGACTACAAAGACGCTTCGAATCGAAGTGAGTAGCACCGGGCCGGCGATGCTTCAGGAGGAGCAACGGCCATGGAACAGGGACATTTGGTGCGTGAGAAGGCGATCCGGCTTGCTGTTCGCACCGGCGTGGCTCCGGACTTGGATTTCATTTGGCAGATCCAACGCAACGAGGGCGGATCGACCTGTTTTGGTTCGTTCGAGGTGACGTGCAAACAAGACTGTCGGTGGCACGATCGATGCGAGGCACTTGCACGCGAGCCTGTGGATTCGCCGCTTCCCGACAGTCGATCACGACAAACCGCGAAACCTCCCTGCACAAAAACAGGCACACATCCCGATGCAGGCCCTTCGGAACTCGAATCCCGATGGCTCCCGCCTTCCGTCCGTCGAGGACCCTTTTCTGTTCGTCGGCTTCCTCCCCTATAATCTCTGCATGGCAGGGGAATTCTTCGAAGACATGAAGTCCTACGTCAGCTTCGACGAAAGCGACGCCTGTGCACTGCGCGCGTTGCGAGAATCATTGGTCCCGGCCTTTCCCGAACTTTTCGACCTCTTCTCCGATATGCTTGCCCGTCACCCAAACGTTTACAAAGCGCTGCGTGGGCCCAATGCGCCGCCCGAGTACTTTCGAAAGATATTGCAGGAGTGGTTCGAAGGCTTGTTCTCCGGAAACTTCGACGAAGCGTATTGCCGCCAACGATGCGAGATCGGCAGACGCCACTTGCGCATGGAGTTGCCACCGCACTATGTCTTCACGGCGATGAACATCGTGCGCACCGTTCTACTCGACAAAATCCTGTCGCTGAAACTGCCCGATGGCGACGCGAAGTCGGCGGCGGTACACAAGATACTGGACATTGAACTGGCGCTCATGAACGAAGCGTACCTGCAGGACTATGTCCGCAGAATCAAGGAGCAGGAGCGAGCCCAGTACGAACAGCGTCTAAGTGAGTCTGAACACCTTGCCAGCGTGGGCCAACTCGCGGCTTCGCTCGCTCACGAGATCAAGAATCCTCTGGCAGGGATCAGTGGGGCGATCCAGGTCCTCGGCTCAGGCCTGGAAGCGGATCATCCTCACAAGGAGATCATCACGGAAGCCTTGAAGCAGATCGATCGCCTGGATGACGCTGTCAAGGATTTGCTGGTCTACGCGCGTCCGAAACCCCCCGCGACAAAACTCCAGAGCCTCGATACGATTGTCGAACGCGTTCTGATCTTGCTGCGTGAAGAGCCGGCATTTCGGTCGGTCCGCGTTCATTGTGCAGGATTTGACGGTGAGCACGAGGTTCTCGTGGATGAAATCCAAATGCAACAAGTCATCACGAACCTGCTCTTGAACGCAGCGCACGCATGTGAAGATGGCGGCGATGTGACTTGCCGGATCAGACCCCTGCAATCCAGGATTCGTATCATCGTCGAGGACAATGGCAAAGGCATGCCAGCGGATGTTCTCGCTCGCGCCTTCGAGCCTTTTTTCACGACCAAGGCCAGGGGCACGGGACTCGGACTGCCGATATGCAAACGGATCGTCGAGGCCCACAGAGGCGAGATTGACATTCAGAGCGTCGTGAGCAAAGGTACACGGGTCACCGTAGAGATTCCCAGCTAGCTATGGCCAAACCACGAATACTAATAATCGAAGACGAGAAACTGATTCGCTGGTCGCTTCGCCAACGTTTTTCGAAGGAAGGCTACACGGTCGACGACTCGGAGAGCGGTTCGCAAGGTCTGGAGAGGCTGTCCCGGGCAACCTACGACCTCGTCATGCTCGACTACAAACTACCCGACATGACAGGGCTCGACGTCCTGCGCCGCATTCGTGAGGACGACCAGGATATTGTAGTGTTGCTGATGACCGCCTACAGCAACGTGGAGAATGCCGTCGAGGCAATGCGGCTCGGCGCTTATGATTATGTTAGCAAGCCGTTCAAGATTGACGCCCTCATGCTCACCGTCAACAAGGCCCTCGAAACCACGCGACTGAAGCGCGAAGTGAGGGATCTTCGCACCAAGATGCAGAAGAAATTCGGTTTCGATCGAATCCTGGGCCAGTGCGATGTGATGCTTTCGCTATTCCAACTCATGCGCGATGTCGCGGGCAGCGGGGCGTCCACCGTCTTCCTTCGTGGAGAAAGCGGCACGGGCAAGGATCTCGTCGCCAAATCAATCCACTACAACTCCGACCGTGCCAACCGCCCGTTCATGAACATCACCTGCACGGCCATTACCGAGTCCCTGTTGGAGAGCGAGTTGTTCGGTCACGAGCGCGGCGCCTTTACTGATGCCAAGCAACTCAAGAAAGGGCTTCTCGAGTTGGCCGACGGAGGCACGGTCTTCCTGGACGAGGTCGGGGATATGCCCGCCTCTCTTCAGGCGAAGTTGCTCCGGTTCCTGGAGGAGAAGACCTTCCGCAGGGTCGGGGGGGTGCAGGATATCGATGTCGATGTGCGGATCATCGCCGCGACAAACCGGGATGTTCACAAGCTGATCGAGGAGGGGAAGTTCCGCGAAGACCTCTTTTACAGATTGAACATCATCCCAATTGATCTGCCGCCGCTGCGAGATCGGGGGGAGGATATTCGACTCCTGGCAGAGTACTACAGTGTCAGTTTCGCACGTGAGTTTCGACGTGATGTCGGCGGCCCGACTCCGGCTGCCGTGGAGAAGCTCATGTCGTACACCTGGCCCGGTAATGTTCGTGAGTTGAGAAATACCATCGAGCGGGCCGTTCTGCTGTGCAAGCATGATGTGATCGGGCCGGACGATCTGGTCGTGGGACGCGGTGGCTCGGGCAGTCAGGCATGCGCGGTCGATCTGCCGCCAGGGGGAATCAGCCTGCAAACCGTGGAGGAGCAGTTGGTGCGTCAGGCGTTGGCTCAAACCGGAGACAACCAGACCAAGGCGGCCAAGTTGCTGCATCTCTCACGAGATCAACTCAGATATCGAATGGAGCGATACGGCCTGCTTTGAACCAGGTCAGGAGGTTGTGGGTGTTGAATCGAAAAGGCCTTTGTGTACTCGGCTGGGCCGTGCTCATTCCGCTGATGGCGCTTTTGACAGGTTGTGGAGATGATCAAGAGAAGAGCGACAAGCAAGTCGTCAGGCGGTCCACCTCTGGCGCACAGCATGCCCACCACGCCCAGAATCAGAAACACACACGAGATGCACCGGACAATCCGCAAACGCTCGATATGCCGATTGAGTCTCGACGCGTGGCCGTCGGAGAATCGTCTCTCCACTACCTGGTAGCAGGGCCTGAGGACGGTCTCGATGTCGTGTTGTTGCACGGTGCGAAGTTCAACGCCGAGACGTGGAAGAAAACTGGAACGATCGTGTCTCTGGCTTCCGCCGGGTACCGTGTGACCGCGATGGATTTTCCGGGTTGCGGCGAAACTCCACCATTCTCAATCGACCGAAATACGTTTCTGGCGACCGTGTTGCCTTTGATTTGCAAGGGCAAGGCGGTGGTCGTTTCGCCGTCCGCCAGCGGCGTGCTCTCGCTGCCGTTGGCGATCAATTCCCCGGAAATGCTGGCGGGTTACGTAATCGTCGCGACGCCCGCAGTCAGAAAATTTCGAGATCAACTCGGCGAAATCCGTACTCCCACTTTGGTCATTTGGGGAGAAAAGGACCGTGTTTTTCCGCTGGAGTATGCGGAGGTGCCGGCCAAGGGAATTCCCAACGCAACGAAGGTGGTTCTCAAGGACGCCGGCCACGCTTGCTATCTCCACGTACCTCGGAAATTCAATGAGGCACTATTGACATTCCTTTCGAGTTTGCCCGACTCGAAGTCAGCCGCTAATGTGGAATGAGAAACGGCGTGTCGTCCGGTCCTCGAATGGGGTGAGCGACACGTAGTCCCTCCGCAGTGGGCGTCTGCCGATTCCAGCACCATGGGAAAGCGAGGTTGCGATTGCCGCCTCGGCTCCCTGTGGCAGACGACGGATTCCATTGGCCAACACCGTGGCGACCGACAGTCGTGTTGCCACCATTAGAATAGCACACCTCGCAAGAGAGGAAATGGAGAAGAGCCTGTGAAGACCATCATCGAGCCGTTCAGAATCAAAGTCGTCGAGCCAATCAAGATGACTACGCGGGAGGAACGTGAAAGCATCTTATCCAAGGCATCGTTCAATACCTTTCTCATCCGCGCGGAAAATGTGCTCATCGACTTGCTGACCGACTCCGGTACCGGCGCCATGAGCAGCGAGCAGTGGGCCGGCATCATGCGGGCCGACGAATCCTATGCCGGGGCGATCTCCTTCTATCGATTCAAGGATAAAATATCGGAGATCACTGGGTTTGAGCACGTACTGCCGACGCACCAGGGTCGCGCCAGCGAACGGATCCTATTCGAATTGATCGGCGGGAAGGACAAGGTTGTTCCGAACAATGCTCACTTCGACACGACCCGGGCCAATGTTGAACACAGCGGCGCGGAGGCGGTTAATCTGCCGATTCCGGAAGCCGCTGATCCACGAAATCGCCATCCGTTCAAGGGCAACATGGATGTGGCGGCGCTTGAAGATTGCATCAAACGCGTCGGCCCGGAGCGGATTCCGGTCGTGATGGTCACCGTCACCAACAACAGCGGCGGCGGCCAGCCGGTGAGCCTTGAGAACCTGCGACAGGTTCGCGCCGTTTGCGACAAGTACAATCTGCCTTTCTTCCTCGACGCTTGCCGGTTTGCGGAAAACGCATGGTTCATCAAGATTCGAGAGCCCGGTCAGGCTGACCGGCCTGTTCGAGAGATCGTGCGGGAGATGTTCGACCTGGTCGACGGGGCGACAATCTCCTCCAAGAAGGACGGGATTGTCAACATCGGCGGCATCCTGCTCCTTCGCGACAAGAAGTTATTTAACGAAGCCTCGAACCTGCTGATCCTGACTGAGGGCTATGTGACCTACGGCGGTCTTGCGGGCCGAGACCTCGAGGCGATGGCGCAAGGCTTTGAGGAAGTACTTCAAGAGGACTACCTGCACTATCGGATCCGAAGCACCGGCTACCTTGGAGAGAAACTCCTGAATGCCGGGATTCAGATCGTCGAACCCGCCGGGGGCCACGCCATTTACATCGATGCGAAATCCTTCTGTCCACATATCCCACCTGAGCAGTTTCCAGGCCAGGCACTGATTTGTGGCCTCTACAGACTTGGCGGCATCCGCGCCGTTGAGATCGGAAGCGTCATGTTCGGGGGCTCGGGGCGGCCGGCGCCCGCGATGGAATTAGTTCGGCTGGCGATTCCGCGACGCGTGTACACGCAGAGCCACGTGGATTACGTGATTGAAACCATGATCGAACTCAAAAAAGAGCGCGATTCGCTTCGAGGGCTTCGCATCACCGAAGAACCGCCTGCCCTGCGCCACTTCACGGCCAAGTTTGAAGAGTTGTAGTTCGCGAAGGTGCCACGCGAAATCGTCAAGCGGTGGCCTGCCGGTGGCTTGAACACGAGAGATGCGTAAGCGTAAACCGTGAAATGCTTTATCTGGCAGGATCACCCTCGATCACGAGAGCTTTTTAAGCTTGAGGACTGGGATCATTTGGCTGCCACGAGCGGCTTGTCCGCCCGTGGCAGCACTGGCAGCAAGCTGCCAGGGGCACCCCTCTACGAAACGATACCAGTACCGGCATCTCTTGCTTCCGAAGATGACGCCCGATAACCCATCTCTGAGGGCGGGATGGGAGGCGTTATGCTCCTTTGGAAACTGATCCAAAAGCCACGGAAGCTACCTCAAACAGGGAAGGGTCGGCCTCCGCACATCTTCTAATGGTGCTATGTTCACGCCATATTCGACACCACACTGCGATCTAGCCCCCTGTAAGACTCAAGCGGGAGTCGCCAATGCCCGAGAAGCTACTGCAGCCGGAAGAGCTCCGCCACTCGATTGGGGCCTGCGCCGGCGCGAATGAGGATTCTAATAGCCAAGTTGCCGACATGCTCCGCCAGTCAGGGATGCGGCCAAAATGGAGTCGAAGGATCGATGACCAACAACGACTGCACACCAAACAGCGTCCAACAGCTCATTGAACAATTATCGCAGGCGGCACAAGCGGTTGACGCGGATGATCTCAGCCTGCTCGCGAAGATGCACACCTGGTGCGAAGCCATCGCCGAGACGGATGACGATAAAACGGCCCCGCTGTCCACCCAGGCCAATCAACTTGGCATGCTGTTGGGGAACATCATACTCGGTGAAACGGAAGATCCCGCCGCGGCGATCGCATCCATCAAGGAAAGCGTTGCAGCGCTGGGTAACATCGAGGCGTCACCGGCGGCTTCATCGCCGGAGGAACCGGCGTCATCAGCGGAGCCGCCAAGTCCAGAGGATTCGACTCCGCCCAAGGCAGACATCCCCGCATCGCCTGAGGCAGCACTCCCCACACAGCCCGCCGGAGACAACCCAACATCGACGAGTGAGACGGAGGTAGTTGACGAGAAGCCGGCAGCTTCCCCACCGGAAAACGATCAGAAGACAGAGGTCGCCGAGGATGCTGATGATATCGAACCGTATGAACAACTCCCACTCGAGATCAACGAGAACGAACTCGAGTTCATCAAGGGTTTCCTCGAAGAAGCCGGCGAACACATTGAGGCGATCGAGGCCGCGTTGTTGGATGTAGAACGTGATCCGGAGAACTCCGCGAACATCGATAACCTTTTCCGACCATTCCACACAATCAAGGGTATGGCTGGCTTCCTGAACCTCCGCGATATCAACGGACTGACCCATGAAGCGGAAACGATCATGGACCAGGCACGCAAGGGGAATCGATCGATCACCCCAGGCTTAATCGATCTTGTTTTCGATGTCGTCGACATCCTCAAAGCCCAAATCGGTGAGATTGCCGCATTCATGGCCAATCCGCAGGGAAGCACCATTCCACAACCGTCAATTAGCGAAATGATCCTCAAGCTGCGCGGCGTTATTCTTGGGCGCATCACCCTGGAGGGTCGCGAACCGACGGCGGGCAGTGCTGAGAAAAAGGTGGGCGAGAACCTCGTGGAACAAGGCGCCGTTGCCAAAGAGGTCGTGAACGTTGCGCTGGACAAGCAGCAAAAGTCCAACCCCGGCAAGAAGACGGGCGAGATCCTGATGGATATGGGGGCCACCACACCTAAGCAGGTCAGTCAGGCCATTCGTCCCCAAACACAACAGAAGAAAGCCACGCCCGCACCGACAGGTGAGCTCTCGGTTCGCATTGACACCGTCAAGCTGGACAGTCTCGTCGATATGGTCGGCGAGTTGGTCATCGCCCAGACGCTGGTCGACGTGACTGCGGAAACGCTCGCCGATGCCAAGTTGGTCAAAAATGTCAACCAGGCAGGCAAAATCGTGCGCGATGTCCAGGAACTCGCGATGTCGATGCGCATGATCCCGATCGGCCCGACCTTCCAGAAAATGGCCCGGCTCGTCCGAGACGTGTCGCGGAAAGCTGGAAAGAAAGTCCGCCTCGAAATCTCGGGGGAAGAGACTGAATTGGACAAGAATGTCATTCAGCAGATTGGCGATCCGCTGGTCCACATGATCCGCAATGCGGTGGACCATGGCGTCGAAGCGCCGGAAGACCGTCTTGCAGCCGGCAAACAGGAAGAAGGGACTGTCCACCTCAGCGCGTTCCATCACAGCGGCAACATTGTCATCCAGATCGCGGACGACGGGAAAGGGCTTGACCCCAAGAAGCTCATCGCCAAGGGTATCGAAAAGGGTATCATCCAAGAGGGTGAAGAACTTACGGATTCGCAAGCATTTGCCTTGATTTTCGCGCCGGGTTTCTCGATGGCCAAAGAGATTACGGATATCTCCGGCCGTGGCGTCGGGATGGATGTCGTCCGCCGGAATATTGAACAACTCCGCGGTAAAGTGGAAATCAGCTCGGAATTAGGCAAAGGCAGCACCTTCGCCATTTGCTTGCCACTCACCTTGGCCATTATCGACGGGATGGTCATCCAAGTCGGGACCGAGCGGTTCATCATCCCGACAATCTCCATCGAACAGGCGTTACGCCCACGTCCCGAACAGATCACGACCGTGCAACAAAAGGGGCAGGTCCTCAACGTACGCAGAAGGCTGATCCCGCTCGTCTCTCTCGGCGAACTTTTCGGCCTGACCGGTCGCGTCAATCCTTGTGACGCGATGGTCGTCATCGCCCAGTGCGAAGGCAAACCGATGGGACTGATCGTGGATGATCTCATCGGCCAACAACATGTTGTGATCAAGTCGCTCGGCGAGCGGTTTGAAGAACTCAAGGGCATTGCGGGAGCGGCAATTCTCGGCGATGGAAAGGTTGGCTTGATTCTTGAGATGGCCGGCGTTGCGGAAACCCACGCACGGTTCAGACAGGCACTCCTGCGGAAAACGACCACCGCGGAGAAAATCGGCGATCAAACTTCCGAAGAAGACACCACAGATGCTTCTGCCGAGACCGGCGAGTACACAGAAGAGACTGCGGACAAAAACGAACCAACACTGGTGGAAGCCTAGGAGGAGCCAGCATATGGATGCCACTCTCGAATCACCCACGAACACTGAGTTTGAACAAGATGCTAGCTTGACAGGAACGGTCGCAATAGGCGGGAAGTACCTCACTTTCCTTTTGGCGGGGGAGGAGTACGGCCTCGAAATCCTCAAAGTCCGCGAAATCATTGGCATTATGGACGTGACCAAAGTGCCTCAAACGCCGGACTTCGTGGAAGGCGTGATCAATCTCCGCGGCAAGGTGATCCCGGTTGTTGACCTGCGGTCCAAGTTCGAGCTGGAACGAACCGAATACAACGATCAGACGTGCATCATCGTCGTCGACGTCGGCACGCTCATGGGGATCATCGTGGATACCGTGCAGGAAGTGCACGACATCAAGGCGGATAGAATCGAGCCACCTCCGGCCCTTGGTGCGGCCGTTGACACGACGTTCATTCTGGGCATGGGCAAGGTGGGTGACGACATCAAGATCCTGCTTGATATCGACAAGGTCATGACAACAGCCGAGCTTGTCGAGATCTGCAAGTCTGTCAAAGCCTGACAACTTTGAGCCTCAAGGTAGCACACGCGTCTCGCCAGTGGATTCACAGGCGGGGCGCCACAAGGAAGTCGCCCACTGGGACCGACTTGACCGCGAAGCATCCAAGCTCAAGTCGAAAAGGCCCTGACACAAAAAAGTTGACCTGGTCGTCCGGGTTGTGTTCCCGAGCGACCAGGCCAGAGGGTGGAGTGGGAGTTTGTGATTCGCGTCTCTGAAGTATTGTCCCAACAGACGCGATTATTTCGTGGTTTTCGGGCCGCTAAGGACCATGCCTTGCCGCGGTTTGCCAGGTGTTTTCCCGTGCCCGCGTGAGGAACTCCTCCATCAGTTGCAGAGCGTGGATAGGCCCGTATCTACCATTAGTACCCGCTCGTCAGAGAAAAGTTCCATCTGAATCAAAAAGTTTTGCAGGGCCTTGGCCTTGCCTGGGTCGATTGACCGCAGCGCGTCAAGTCCCGCTGCCACCGGCGGCAAGGTCGCGAACTTCGATCCGACCTTGGGCTGCGCGAGTTTCGCAATCGTGAACTCATCGTCTTCCTTCTCGCCGCCGAAGGCTTCGCCGAGCAAGTCAAAGAAGCTCTTGGGGCGGGGGAATATGCGAACTTCATATTTGCCTCCCAGATCCGCCTCATCAGCGGCATGCTTCATCGCCTCGGCGAATCCACCGAGTTGATCAACCAAACCGATCTCCAACGCCCTTGAGCCGGCATAAACGCGACCGCCCGCCAAGGGTTCCAACTCGCCCTTGATCCGATCCTTGCGTCCTTCCAGTACCCGATTCTTGAAATCGTCATACACACGATCCATGAATGTGCGAAGCAGGGCACGTTCGTCATCGTTGTAGCGACGGTTCGTGTTCCACACGTCCGCGAACTTGCCGCGTTTGTATTCGTGGAAGCTCATACCCGCCCAGTCGAACAGGCCCTTCGTGATGATCTTGCCGCTCACGACGCCGATGGAGCCCGTGAGTGTCGTGGGTTCGGCATAAATCGTGTCGCCGAGAGTCGCAACGTAATAGCCCCCGCTGCCCGCAACATTGCCCATGGAGACAATGAACGGCCGGCCGGATTCCTTGAATCGCTTTGTCGCCTCACAGATCACGTCACTGGCAAACGCCGAACCGCCCGGCGAATCCACACGAAGGACCAATGCCTTGATGGAGTCGTCCGCGGTGGCCTCGGCGATGGCTTTGCGAATGGTGGCTGAACCCGCGTTGGAACTCCCCCTAAAGAGGCTCGGCTCCGACTTGCCCGAGGTGATGACACCTTCGACGAAGACGACGGCAATCGCCGCTTCCTCAGATTTTTCCTTCGACTTCATCATGTCTGAAAAAACCTGGAAGATGGCGAACGGGTTGCCGAAATCAATCTCCGGTCCATCCTTCTGGCCATAATCGCGGACGACCTTCACGTCGTCGCCGTATCTTCGCTTGATACTCTTGATGAAGTCTTCACGGTACTGAAGTTTGTCAACGAGCTTCGCCTCAAGGGCCTCCTGCGCACTGAGCATTCCACGATCGATGAGCCCGCGAACATCGTCCTCACTGAGCTTGCGGCTCGCGGCCACTGCCTTGATCATCTCCTCGAAGAGGGCATCGAAAAGTTCATTGGTCTGCTCCTCGGCGTATTTGCTGGGACCAGTTCGATAGAAGGGCTCCCCGGCCGACTTGTAATCACCGCAGTGAAGGATGTCCGCCTCGAGGCCGATCTTGTCCATCATCCCCTTGAAATAGGCCCCTTCGGCGTAGAGCCCGGAGATAATGATTTCACCTGTTGGCATCAGCACGAGATTACTGGCCGCGCTGCCCAGCATGAGCGTCCTGTTGCCGAGTGTCTCGCAGAATACCCACACGTCTTTGTCCGCAGCCCTGAGCGCCTCGAACTGTGCCCGCAACTCCTGAGTCTGGGCGAAACCCAGGGCCGATTCCTCGATATCGAAGATGACTGCCTGGACGTTGCTGTCGCTTCGCGCCTCTCGCAATTTCTTCAAAAGCGAGATCATGCTCAGCTGCTCCTTCTCGCCGAGCAGGGGTCCCAGGCCCACTGCCGCCGGCGCCTCGGGGAGCGGCCCTTTCAGCTTAAACAAGGCGACGACCTCTTCCTCGTCCGCCACAGCCGGTGATGCCGCCAGGCAGCCGACGATGGTTAACGCAAGAACGCTACACGTTATCTTGGAGAACATCCCACATACTCCTATTCACAAAAAAAACTGGCCTGCCTCAAACGACCAACAAGGCCTACGATAGCCGGCTGATTTCCTCTGCTCCGCCCTGAAAACGTCAGTGGTGGCGTCGTCAGGGAAAACAACGCAACGGATTTGTTGTTCTCACGGTAGAATCTCCGACCCACGCCTCGGTCCAGGAGATTTTTCGGAGGATTCTCGACCGTCCAATTCGCCTCGAAGTGTCTCTACAACGCCGGGAGGTCCGATCCGGCAGTATAGGGCACTTTATGGCAAATTGCAGACAGAATCGAGCGCCGTTGACGGCGCTGTGGATATGTGACTAGACCGCCAGAATAGGGGCTCACTCGCCTTCGCTTGATGCTCGGATTCGGAACCCGACCCCTACTCGGGCGGGTCGCGCCGGACCGGGCGTTCTTCCCCGCGGGGCGTCGGGCCCTGGGCGCCGGCGAATCCCTTGATCGAAGGCATGTCTTCAGGCTTCTCCTCTGGGTGCACCGCGAAGATCTCCACCCGGACAATATCGTCAAACGGGATGGTCACGACGAAACAGCCGACCTTGTACGCTTCGTCCGCCGGCATGCACTCGAACATGAGAGACATGGTCGTCTTCTGGTGGATGATCTCCTTCAGTTCGTAGGAGAAGCCATCGCGAAGATAGACGATCGTCCGAGCCTCCAGTTGCTCGCTGAACTCTCGATAGGCAGCGTCGTCCGAGGTCTTTTCAGGGGACAGATCGGGAAAATGGCTGTTCGAACAACGACGCTTTGCCTCGTTGATCCGTTCCTCATATGGGCCATCGAACCACCAATCATAGTTGAAAAGCATGAACGTCCCCTGTTTACTGGGCCCTAAAGGCCTCGTGTCGTTTCGGGCGGCCAATCTAGGTCGGCCCGCCCGGGATGTCAAATGCGGACGCCGCCTCCAGGATCGGCCGGCGAACGCTGTTGACGCCTGCTTGTGATACTGGTGTCTTGCCGGTGAGGCAACGAGGTTAGACCGCCTCACATTCATCGGCGAGACGCCAGCGCGACTGGCACAGGAAATCGGCCCTGGCCCCGATTCGTCGCGCACCGGGGTCGATACGCGACCCTCGGCACGACACCCTCGGCACGCGACCAGACGCTTAGAGGCTATCTCAGAATTGTGGCACAGGCGTCTCCCCTGAGTCGTTACCGCCGAGAAGGCGGCGCCACAATCGGTTTGGCACTGTCTTATGGTTCTCTGAAATAGTATCTCAGGACGAGCCGCCGGACAGACCCAAAGGACAACCCGCCAACCATGAATCCGCACGCGCAAAGCCAGGCCGTCAAACAGGCGGCGGAAGAGATCGGGTTCGACCGATGCGGCATCGCATCCGCCGGCCAGATCCCGCGAGCGGACTACCTGGCCGAATGGCTTGCCACGGGCCAAGCCGGTTCGATGACCTTCATGCACCGGCACGAGGGCTCACGCCGTGATGTTCGCGGCTGGTTGCCGTGGGCCCGGAGTGTGGTCGTCGTGGCCCTGAATTATCGCCCCCCAGAACCTGTCGAACAGGATTCCGACACTGATGCCACCGACGACACAGACCCCACCGGAACCGCGACAAATCCACCGGCCTCAGGATACCGTGGCAGGGTCGCGATGTATGCCTGGGGCGAGGACTACCACGTCGTCGTTCGAGATAAACTCGATGCCCTTGTCGCGAAGATGCGCACCATGTTCGACGGCCCCTTCGAGGCGCGGGTGTGCGTGGATACCTCGGCGATCATCGAACGCGAACAGGCGGCCGCCGCGGGAATCGGCTGGATTGGAAAGAACACACTGGTAATGCACCCGTCGCTTGGCTCGTTCTTCTTCCTGGGCGAGATCATCACCGACTTGGCGCTGCCGCCGGACGAATCCATGCCGGATCGATGCGGCACGTGCACAGCCTGCCTGGAGGCCTGCCCGACCCGCGCCCTGATCGAACCGTACCGGATGGATGCAAGCCGCTGCATCTCCTACCTGACGATCGAGCATCGCGGCGACATCCCGCCGGAGATTGCGGACGGCATGGGTGACTGGGTCTTTGGTTGCGACGTCTGTCAGACGGTCTGCCCGCACAACCGTGTCGCACCTATGACGATCGAGCCGCGATTCTTCCGCAACAACGTGGATGCTGCCCGGCCGCCGATAGACGCAATCCTATCGTGGGACGCTGACGCCTACCGACGATTCACGAAGGGCAAAGCCACGCGCCGCGCGAAGCTCGAAATGTGGCGCCGCAACGCCGGAATCGCGCAAGGCAACGCGCAATCCCTTGGTGCCTGAAAGAGCCGACGCTTCATGTGGTTGACACCGTGCCAGAAAGTTGCGCTGATTGACGACAGGGTCCCCGGCCCACCGAGCCGGCTTGTGGCAAGCCGGTGTTCTCCCAACGTGAGGCAATGAACCGATGCAGCGAAGATCAACAGAATGACGCTCAGACGAAAAACTCGGCAAGTCCACGTCGGAACGGTTGAGGTGGGCGGCGACGCTCCTGTCTCCATCCAGTCCATGACCAGCACGCACACTCACGACGTGGACGCAACCGTCGAACAGGTCCACGCCTTGGCCTCCGCAGGCGCGGACATCGTTCGCGTTGCCGTGCCCGAGGCCCGCGACACGGAAGCCCTCCCGCACATTCTCTCTCAAGTGTCTGTTCCGATCGTAGCGGATGTTCACTTCCATTTTCAGCGGGCAATGGAAGCCATCGAGGCAGGCGTTCACAAGATCAGGCTGAATCCCGGCAACATCAGTGATCGCAAACAGGTGGACCGTGTCATTCGGGCTTGTCGCGAGCGAGGCGTTCCCATCCGGGTCGGCGTGAATGAAGGCAGCGTTGTCGAAAGGACGGACAAGGCTCGACGGGCGCGGGAGAAAGCCGCGCTTGAGCAGGACCCCGGTCAGAATCTCATCTCGCTCATGGTTGACAAGCTCGAAGAGTACCTCCGCATCTTCGACGAAAACGATTTTCACGACGTGGTGCTGAGTGCGAAGTCGATCGACTCGCGAATCGTCATTGACGCCTACACGGCAATCAGCGAGCGATACGACTACCCGCTGCATCTGGGCGTGACGCACGCCGGCCCCAAGGAAACAGGCTGCATCCGATCCGTCACCGCGCTCGGCACGCTGTTGGCCAACGGCATCGGTGATACCGTCCGCATCAGCTATGCAAGCGACCCGGTCCTCGAAGTGCAAGACGCCAAAGAGATGCTGAACTGCCTGGGCCTGCGGGCTCGCGTTGAGCCGGAACTGATTGCATGTCCGACCTGCGGCCGGATTGAGGTGGACCTGCTATCGCTCGTGCGTCAGGTTCAGGCGAAGCTCGTCAACATCAAAGTCCCACTCAAGGTGGCGGTCATGGGGTGCGTCGTCAACGGGCCGGGCGAGGCGGAAGGGATGGATGTCGCGGTCTTCGCGGGTAAGGGTAAAGGCATCATCTGTGTCCAGGGTGAGCGGAAACGCACGGTGGAGGAGGCGGACATGCTCGACGCGCTATACGAGGAGTGCGTCAAGCTCGCCGAAAAGGTCCAACGCGGCGAAGCTCGCCTCGGCCACGCCGCCATCTCGATCACCCCTCCCGATGATTGAACACCGCTGTCTTTGTGGCACCGGCGTCTCGCCGGTGGGATCACAGACAGGGCGTCTGTGCCGCACTTGGACTGCGAGCAAAGGCAACGCTGTGCCGTAGCCCTGCAGAGGTTCCTCACTTTGCAGCCCATACGCAGCGGCCATTCATGTAAGTTGCATGCACGGCGATGTCCTTCAACTCCCCGGACGGGGCGGCAAGCACGTCGGAATCTAGGATCACGAAGTCAGCAAGAAAGCCAACCTTGATTTGGCCCAGATGATCTCCGTCGCCCGTCGCTCTGGCAGCGCCCACCGTATAGCCGCGAAGGGCTTCTTCCACCGTGATGTTTTGTTCCGGCACGAAGGTTTTGCCATCGAGCGTCTTGCCTGTGACGGCCGCATGGATACCGAGGAAGGGATTCAGCGAAACGACCGGCCAATCGCTGCCGAATGCCACCAACGCGCCCGAATCGATCAGGCTGCGAAAGGCGTAGCTGGTGCGGCAGCGTTCCTTGCCGATGGCCTTCTCGGCATAACGTCCGTCATCTGCTTTGTGCAGCGGTTGCATGGACGCAACGACGCCCAACGCCGCGAATCGGGTGATATCCGTCGACAGCAGGTGCTGGGCGTGCTCGATCCGCATGATGCGGTCCGGTCGTGTGCCGTTCTTTTCCTGTGTGGCCGCGTAGATGTCGAGGACCATGTGATTCGCCTGATCGCCGATGCAGTGGATGGCCGGCGCGAATCCCGCTGCATCGGATGCGTTACACATCGCTTGAAGCTCACCCTCCTGCGCCATCACTTCCCCTAGCAACCCACGATTGCCAGGATTGTCCGGCGGGTTGTCCGCATAGGGTTCGGTCATGTAGGCTGTCCGTGAGCCAAGCGAGCCGTCCATGAACTGCTTGAAACCAACGATACGCACCCAGTCGTCCGCAGAGTGGCTTGTACGATGATCGCGTGCGCGGTCGATGTACTTCCGCCAGTCGTTCTCGATGATGAAGGGACGTAGGCGAAGGGTGAGTTCGCCAGAGGCGCTCGCGGCGTCGAGTATCGCCATGTCTGACCAGGGCGACATTGTATGGACCGCAGTAATGCCGTGCCGGTTTGCCTCTCGCATCGCTGCTTTGAGAGCTCGCATCTTCTCGGAGGAAGATGGCGCCGGCACGTGGTTCTCGACGAGTGCGATTGCCGATTCCTTCAGGATGCCTGTCGGTTCCCTTGTCTTCGGATCGCGCATAATTCTGCCGCCGGGCGGATCGAGCGGGCCATCGCGGTTGATCCCGGCGATCTTCAATGCGACGGAGTTCGCCAGTGCGCCGTGTCCATCCATACGGTCGAGCAGGACTGGATTCCGCCGCGTGGCCGAGTCAATCCATTCCTTTGTCGGTTGCGCGGCATCAGGCCAGCTTTCGGTAGACCAGCGGCCGCCAAGGATCCAGTCATCGGGTCGGATCGCTTCGGCATGAGCGGTGATTGCGGCGATGAAAGCTTGACGATTAGGAACGTCGCGGAGATTGAGTCGAGCCAGTTGTTGTCCGCCGGAGATCAGATGGAGGTGAGAATCGATCAGGCCAGGCACAACTCGTGCGCCACCGGCATTAACAATACGCGTCTCTCGACCTTCAAACGGCCGTGTGCCGTGGTCATTCCCGACGTAGACAAATCGACTATCACGAACGGCAAACGCAGTGGCGGACGAGCAATCGGCATCGGCGGTCCAAACCTTGGCGTTGATAACAATAAGGTCTGCCGGTAGCCGGCCACGATTTTGAACACAGCCGGAAACCAAGAAGAGCAAACAAAGAGCGAGAGCAAGGTTGTTCCACCGCATTTTGTTATCTCCGATTTCGGAATAGCATTTCAGTGTCACCCAGCAGCTTTAATGTGTGGAGGCGATATTCAATTGCGATCATAGGCCGGGATGCAGAGAACCCCACCCCAACTAACGAATGCGCCGCGGTCTTCATTGCATCAACTTCGCTGTCGGCCATGTGCTTGGGTCGATCGACCAGTTCAAATCGTCGCCGATTGTCAAGGACTGCTGCCCCAGTTCACCATCTTCGAGCATGTAGTAGAGTCCGATGCGAGGATTCTCCGCCGGATCGAAGCCCTGCAACACACTGGCCGACAGGTGCGCCGTGAGAGAGTAGCCTGTCTTGCCAACCCTTGCGGCGATCGGGATCACCCCAGGCTTCACGACCGGAGCGTCCTGCGTGGCTCGCCGCACCAGGGCACTGCCCGCGACAGGCCCGCGCTGCTGGGATTTGCCACCTGTCGGCAAAAAATAAAACTGTTGGCAAAACCGTGTCGCCCGACGGATGTTCCGCGTGTCGCGCATGTCGGTCATCAACCGGAGGTTGTCGGCCTTCCAATAGGTCGCCGACTCACACCGTGGCAGACGCGACTTACCCTCGACTTGGCAAGCGATGTAGAGGCCGTCCTCGTTCCAGGCTGCATACACATTGCCAAACCCCGCCTCGCCGTCCAACTGGTGCATCGGCGGTAGGAGATACTTCGGGTTCCACTTGTCGGCACGTCCATCGATCTTCGGCGCACGCGCGCAACGATGGAGCGGAAACTCGAACTTGAAGAGGAACCGATTGGGTATGAGTTCCGGCATAATGGTTACGAAAAGTCTGGGTGGCATGGGTAAGCGGAGTCCCGGCGCGCCGGGACGGAGCTTACCCGTGGGACGATTCCAACGTGTTCACACGGGTAAGGAACGGATCATCTTACGGGGTGCCCCGTTCCTTACCCATGCCACCCCAGTTTCACACATCCCCTTCGGCCAAGGCCGGGGGTCCTTGTCTAACACGATTCATTAATCGTGCCGCAGTGCTTCGATCGGATTCAAACCCGCGGCGCGTCTGGCCGGCAGGAAACCGAACGCGATACCGACGCCGGCGCTAAACACAAACGCCAGGCCGATGAGCGGCGCGGAAAGCATTGGCACGATTCCGCCGATCTTGTCGGCGATGAGCTGCGAGCCAAGATACCGAGCAAGATCCCAACTGATCCCCCCGCGCTGGAAACCACCGCCGCCTCGACGAGGAATTGGCGATGCACCGCCTTCGTAGACGCACCGATGGCCATACGGATACCGATCTCGCGCGTACGTTCGGTCACCGCGACGAGCATGATATTCATGATTCCCACGCCACCGACCATGAGCGCGACCAGCGCGAGGAAAAACATCATCAGCGTCATCTGGTTGCTGACCGTGCGGGCCTGTTCTTCCTTCTCCTTGAGCGTCGTGACTTTGAAATCGTTCCCATCAGACTCGGGAAGTTTGTGGCGTTGACGCAGCAGACCGGTAATTTGCTCGACCGCGGCCTCAACTTCCGCGTCGCTCGTCGCGGAGGCGAGAATCACATTCGGTTCCTTAATGCCGATCAAATCTCGCAACAGGATCGGCAATGGAATGACAATCGTATTATCCTCGTCCATGCCGAGTGGGTTAAAGCCCTTGGGCTCGAGGATGCCGACGATCTTGAACGACAGCCGACCGATCCGCACACTGCGGTTGAGCGGGCTTCTGTCGCCGAACAACTCACGCTGAGAGGTCTCACCGATGAGCGCGACACGGCGCGGCGCGACAATGTCAAATGCCTCGAGGTCGCGGCCCTCGCTGATGCCCCAGTTGCGAATGGCGGTGTACCGGTGATTCGCCCCCGTGACAGGCACGTTGAAGTTGTTCACATCACTGACGACCTGGAGGTTGAGCGCCTGCATCCCCGTGGTCATGTCGACGGCGT
>CAZTAR010000019.1:0-21315 GCA_964611695.1 uncultured Planctomycetaceae bacterium
CAAAGTCGCCATGATCGAACGTTTGCTCAGAATCGGGTTGTCAGACAGAACCTAGAGCAGTCGCAATCCAACCGTAGCGTCGGCTCCCCGTGGCCGACGGGAACACGAGTTGTCTTCAACGGTCGCCAAGGAAATCGAATAACAACGGTTTGCCTCACCAGACAGGGGCGTTGGTCGCTACGAATGGATTGAGGATGCTATAGATACAAGTGCGAGCAAACATGGGAGAGCCCTGTGAATCGGAGATTGTCGATTTCCATCATCATCCTTGTACTCCTAGTTGGAGGAACACTAATCAGCGTAAGCTACAAAGAGGATCTCTATCTGGCGATAGGCGATGTGATGTTGCAGGAATCGCAGAGATACTACAAAGTGCAGATACTCGACGGAAGAATGACAGTTGGTTGGGGCAAGAGGGAGGATACGCCGCTCAGCCGAGAAACAGCCGATGCGTTATCCCGTCACTTTGTCGACTACTTCCCATCCTTCGTCGAGAAGGAATTGTGGTTTGGAGCAGTCTACAAGGAAACTGCGATGAGTTCGCACGAGCTGCACCCACCTCCTTCCCTTGATTCTAGAAGGATGAAACGCACGCATTCAAGGGTATTGCTGCCATTCTGGGTACTATATTTGCTCTTGTTGTTGCTTAGCTCCTACCCGACAGCTGCATTGATCCGTAGCCGACAGAGTCGTCGTCTCCGGCTTGAGTGGAGTCTATGTCTCAAGTGCGGGTATAACCTCCGATGCAACACGACGGGTGTTTGTCCTGAGTGTGGAACACCTATCCCGGAAAGTCAAAAAGATTTACTTGGGTGATAGCTGTGCCTGGGTCCGCTGGTCCATCGAATCTTGCGCTACCGAAATCCGACATCCGGAGCTGTCCTCGTCCAGCGATCTTTGGACACCGCTCGCCTGCAAGGACGACGATCTGGTTGCCTGGTTCGACCTGTATAAGGGCCAGGAGGCCGGGGCGAACGCCGACAACACGATCGCCGCGAAGACCCGCGATTTGGAGGCGTTCCTGGGGTTCTTCGGCCGGGCCATCGGCTCCGAGCATGCGGACCTGTGGACCCGCTCGATCAGTCGAGATTACTTACGCTGAAGCACGCTGTTAGCGTGCTACCCGTCGTTCGACGGCGCGGCCGTAACCGGTCCAGAAAACGTATCAATTGATACGTTTTCGCAACCCCGGAGGCCGTTGGTGCGCGCAGCTGAAAACGGCAGGGCGCGCAGGTGGTGCGCGCAACTGAAAACTGGACGGCGCGCACGCAATTCTGGACGGAGAAACAGCGCATAGAGCAACAGCCCAGGGTCAGGTGGCCATTTACTGCCCCCTTCGATGTTGCATCCCTCCCCTTCTCGATGCTCTTTCCCACCCCATTCGAAGCCGCTCGTTCTCCCGCCGCAGTCGCTCAAGGTCCTCGTCGCAGGCCCGTCGCTTGCCGGGACCGCGAAAGGCCTCGCTCGGTGTGTCCGTGAACTCGCTACGCCAGCGATAGTAGGTCTGGTCCGTGATCCCAAGCTTGCGAGCCGCCTGCGGAACCGTCGATCCCTTCGCCAACTCAACCTCCGCCTGTCGTAACTTCGAGATGATCTGCTCGACCGTGTGCTTCTTGCGCTTCATCACAAAAACTCCCTTGCTCCGTCCAGAAAGCGCCAAATCCTAACACACCAACTGGACTCGTTCTGGGGGGCAAGGTCAGGGTATTCACCCTATTCGTGCTGCCAGCGGGTCGAAAGTGACTACTCGGCCGGTGCAGCATGGGGGCCTTGTAGGCAGTGCGAAGCGGTACGGGAAAATATTCTGAATGCTGGTTAGAATCATCAGTATGTAGAAGACACCTGCAGCGATTGGTATCACGCCCGGTTTGGAGATTCTGCGGTGGCTGCTGATGTAGAATGGTCAAGTGGAAGGTACTTCGCTTCTTCCACTCCCCGCGATTCACCCGTGAGGGATGTTTACCTCTGTATCCCCGTTTTCCTCGACCACCATTACCTTAGGCTTCAAGGCGGCCAAACCAAAAAGGGTAATTTGGTGTCACGATGTTGGCGAAAAGATCCTATATGAAATGCGCCGAGAATCTCGCCGCAACCTGAGAAGGCTACGACGACGATTCATTTGCACCCTCCCTGCAACTGTCGAGGATCTGCAGGAGGTAGTTCGACCGGCTTTTCGCCCATCTTATTCCTTTGAATTTCACCCACTATTCGTGGACACCCAGACAAGGGGCAAACTTTCCCCTGGAGGTGTTCATGAGTATGAAATCGACCCGCCGAGCTCATCTCATTCCCGTCAATTCTTCCAGCGATTGCCATTTATTCTTCCGCGCGCCACCCGAGGGTTGGCCCTTTCGGCTTGTCACTGGCTGCAGGTAACCGCCGCCCGCCACTTTCCCATTGAGCCAGCAGACAGGCATATCGTTCCCGACTTTCGGGCGTCCCGTACAGGCCGAGGTAGAAGTCCCGGCGGCGCTTGGTGACTACATCACTGAGCGTGACGATGGCGACTTCACGACCGCGAATTATCCTTTTTCGGTACGCTGGGGGAGCTTTGCGGGGCATCGTGCGGGCCTCCTGGGCGTTGCGCGGTACGCGCACCGCGCAAATTCAGGTGGTTGCCGCACTGCCCGACGCAGGCAGGTAAACGTAAGTGACGTTTACGGCGTGACTTATGAACTGGAGCCGATGGGGGTCGAACCCACGACCTCTTGCATGCCATGCAAGCGCTCTCCCAACTGAGCTACGGCCCCGAGGGACTGGCTGCGTTTCCGCGCCAGACCCCATTAGAGACAAGTCGGTTGAATGTGTCAAGCGGAGTCAAGGCGGCAGTGACCGCCCAAGCGGGTGTGCCAACCGGGTGTTCGTCCCCTCGACTCTCCAAGAGTAAGGGGCACGAACGAATTCCGGAGGCAGGATTCCTCTAAACAGGGGCCGGCTAGGCCAGATGGAAGACTCCTCGCTTGCGAGAGACTACCTTTTTCGCCTTCTTCAGGTTCATGACACCAGCGCGAACCTGTAGGAGCTTGAGGCCCGTGGCCCCCATGATGTCGGGAACAGTATGTCCCTTCACTTTGCTCAGGCTCTTCAGGATGGAATCAGAGACAGCACCTCGGCCGACTCGTCTAGAGGTTTTCTTCTTCCTGTCTGCTGGGGATCGCCTAACTTTCCCGCGAGATGGTTTCTGTGCGGAAGGGAGAGCGGCGGCCTTTCCGTGAGTGAGGCAATAGACCCCGCGCCCGACCGTCTTGATTCGCTTGGCTTTCTTTAAGTTCATGAGACAGGCGTAGACCTGGCGACGGTCGAGGCCGGTTGTGCGAAGGAGCCTGTCGATGCTGAGACTCTTCCCATCTGAGAGGGCTTTGAGTACGGCTTCGGAGACACCTCCGCGACGGCGGCCTCTGGCTTTGCGCTGAGTCGGTGCTGTGGTCCGCGCTTGTGCTACGTTCCGTGTTGGCGCGCGGCCGAGGGCGCCGGTTACCGTTTCGATTTGCAGATCGATAGCGGCGAGGTGATCGACCACGCTCTTGCGCTGCCCCTGCAATTGGTCAAGCAATCTCCGTGTGTGTTGCTGCCATACCTGGATAGCAGTCTGTTTGGAAGAGGCCTTTCTCTTACGTCTTTTGGCCATTAGGCAAAAACTCCTTTCATGGAAGTGCCGTCTTCAAGTTGCGGCGAAGAGGGGACTTTACTACTTTCTGATTGATTGTCAACAATGGATTGCATCAAAAAGAGTGACACTTATCAATTATTCATTCCGGCAAACTCTGAGATCATGGGGAATGGTTATCGCGATTATGCCAAGATGATCTTTCGTGGAAAAGGGGAGACGGAAGGACAATCCCAGTACTGGCTAACTCACATCAGATTGCATGTGGCATATATAGGGAATGGATTCAGCTATTCGCTGGAAACCTTGTGTGGTTATTTTTAAGCGGTCGGCCGAATCAAGAATAGTTGATCGCTGACAGGTGAGTGCTGATTGCCCGCTTCAATTCCGTTTCGTTTTTGCAGGCTGGTGAAGAGCGGCTATGTCTGCTATGTTGCCGGGTGTAACATCAAGGGCGCCTGGCTCTCTTCGGCTGATTCCGATTGTCGCACCCCCATGGTCTGCGGGTAGGGTTCCCTCAGGTTTTTGGGACGCTGTCCCCCGTCACTTTCGTTCGATCGGTTCCGCAAACTCACACTTGTATTGAAGTTTTCACGGTTCAAGAAACATTCGATCTCCATCAGGAGCCCATGGGTTGCAATCCATGGGCTTGACCCGTGTTTCATTAGCCATCCACAGCTCCAAAAAGAGACACAATCATCATCGCGGCCGTAAAGTACCACGAACAGATCGTCCGACCTGTGGTGTCGGTTGTTGTATTGTTGATTTCAGGCGTGTTTGGAGATGAGCAGTTGTTTCATCGCTTTTGTCGTTTCCGCTACATCGTTTGAACTGATGATGTGCTGGCATATCGCGACACACAGGGTGGGGGCTGCGCTGAGTTCCGCGATGTTCGTCTTTGTAATCCCGCCGATCGCGACGATTGGTGTGTTGCATTCCGCATGAGCGGCGGAGAGGAGACCCGGCCCTTGCACACTTGTGTTTGGTTTCGTTTTCGTGGTGAACATCGGTCCGACGGCGATATAGTCTGGAGCCTCGGCCATTGCCGCGCGGACTTGCAGGATAGAGTGTGTACTCTTGCCGACCAGCAGACAATGCCCGCCAATGGCCTTGGCTTGTGCGACCCCCATGTCCTCCTGGCCAACGTGTAGGCCGTCGGCGCCGACGAGTCGCGCGATGTCCGGCCGATCGTTGACGAACATCAACATATCGTGACGCAGCGTGAGGCTTCTGAGCTGCTCGGCCCTGGCAAGCAACTCGTGATCATTGAGTTTCTTTTCACGAAGTTGCAGGACGTCCGCGCCGCCCGCGATGGCTTGTTCACAGACAGATAACCAGGGTCCGTTGCAGTACTCCTCGGTAATCAGAACATGGAGATGCGCGTCGCGGAGGCGGCGCCGGCGAGGTCCGGCGAGGAGGAGGTCTTGTTCGATCGCGTAGGTTTCGTAGCGCAGCCGCTCCACACCTGCGGCAGCGGAGGCGTCCACGATCTTGCCGTATTCTTCCACACATCTCATTGCCTCGGCGGCTCGTTTTGCTGCCGCGGCCGCGACGTCGGCCTCGTTCCGACGTGTCGCTTCGGTGAGTGTGGCAATAGTCGTACCGACATCGTTTTGGATGTCGCGAGATGAGAGCAGGCTGTGGGTGTCGAAGGCACATCCAGCCGTCGCGATTGCGTGCCGGAGTTGTTTGATGCGCTCGGTCAGCTTCCGGTCATCGAGGACCATTCGAGCGTGTTCTTCGAGGACGCGAAGGGCCTCCCTCGCTCGGTTCAAATTGGCGTCGATTGTTCTGAGTATCCGTTGATCCATGGCCACATTCTATCGCACGGGCGAACCTGGGGCGCGTCCCGGAACCAAATTCAGTCGGCTTCTGTCCAGGCCCGTGGCAAATGTGTCACAAATCGGTTCCACGCTTCACCATGATGCACCTCACCATGTTTCATCGAGCCTTGCCTTCTTGAATTCAGCATCGGACGCAATGCTTCGCCTATTGCCGGTTCCGAAAATGACAGGGAACGGATCGCCAGCGTCAATTGATTCTTGGGCGTTTTTGAGTGCCCCCCGTTTACGGTGATTTGGCCGGATGACGACGGCGAAAGGCCTGATGCGCCATCCGGGAAAAGCCGATCGTTTCGTCAGAGAGGGCGCGACAGGGTTAATACTGCGTGCTCGGTCTCTTCTCGTGTTCCCAGGGGGTCCGAGAAGGTAGGTCATCCGGCCAGCGACTTCTGCACACAGGCGGTTGTTGTTGGGTGGTGTCGCGGAGGAGATTGACGCGATGACAGGCAACCACAGCAACACGTCCGTGGCTTTAATCTCCGACGAACCGCTGATCAACGCGATTCACAAACGCATCGTGGGAATGCTCCTTGCAATCTACACGGTTGGGTTGATCTACGTCTCATTTGTCCCCTTCGATTTTATCCGGCAACCTGGCTTGAACAAACCCGAGGCCACTTGGGGCGGTTTGGCTTTTACGCCGTTCCCACTGCTGGATATCCTCGCGAACATCGGGATCTATGTGCCTCTCGGTGCGTTGGCGTTCGGCGTCGCCAGGCGAAAAGGTTTGCACCAGATTCTGTCGGGCGCCTTGGCGGTGATGCTGGCGATCGTGGTGAGTTTGCCGGTCGAGTATGCACAGATGTTTGTCGCATCGCGTGTATCCTCCTGGGTGGATGTTCTGTCGAACGTGCTCGGTGCGGCATTGGGTGGTGTGCTTGTGGGGTTGTGCGAACCACAGATCCAGAAAATATTGGGGCGTGCGAGTTGGGCCGTTCGGCGAAACTGGCCGCTGACCCTGTGCAAGGCTTCGGTATGCCTTGTCCTGCTGGTGCAGTTACGGCCCTACGATGTTGTGACGGACATGTATCATACCGCGGCGGACCTGCGTCATGCGGATGTGAGTCCGCTCGCAGTTTGGCAGGAACTCCCCGCTCAGGTTTTCAGAGAATATGAACAGGGACGCCGTCGCGGCTTGCATGAAATCCCGCGCGCGCAGTGGGAGTATGCCCTCGATCGCGTGGTCGACATCGGCTTGTATGCGACCATTATCGCACTGGCGATCATGGGACTGGCTGGGCAATTCGCAAGCAGGCTGCGGCTGTATTTATGGGCTGGATTCATAGGTGTGTCACTGGCCGCTATCGTGATGGTCATTCGCGTATTCCTGGTGTCTCATGGACTCGACACATCGCACTTGCTGTGCGGTATTCTGGCTTGGCCGATTGGCTGCCTGGTTGCGCGTCATGCACTATGCATCGATCGTGGTGAGTTGCCGGCGCCTGTCAGAGCTTCAAGTCATGCCCTACGCCAGACTGCCATCTGCTTAATTCTGGGGATCGCCCTCATGTACGAGTTGGTCCCATTCGACTTTGGCACAGGCGATGGTGCGGAGTCGGCCTGGAACGCAGAGCAGGTTTGTCTAATGCCGTTCCTGCCACATTTTCATAGTCGGCCAAACGATGCGCTGAATGACATCAGCGGCGAGTTGTTGCTGTATATGGCCGTGGGCGTCTGTTTCGCGATGTGGCTGGGCGGTCGCGTGGATTGGCCCTGGCGTAAACAGCTTCTCGTCGTAGTGGGCTCGACCACAACCCTGTGTCTTGTATTACAAGGCGTGCATCTGATCATGGCCACGCGTTTCACGGGAACGACCACGCCGATTCTCGCAGTGTTCGGGGCGTTCGGGGCCGCGGTTGGCGTGCGATGGGTGCAGGATTTCCGCCGATCGCTTCGGGAAGACCACGTGGACGATCTGTTGACGCGGCAATTGGTCGAAGGCGAGACATACATATGCCTGCCAAAACCGCGATCTCCCAAGGCGGCGGGGCACTCCGAGGGGCAATAGCCCAATTCAAGATTCGCTGTTGCGGCCGGAGGCTACAGCGAAGTATGCAATCTAAAATTTCCCGGCTCTTCCAGAGAATCTTTGGCGTTAGATGGCATCTTCTGCTGGGGTGATCAGCGCCACGCGCGTCAACAAGCGGACAGTGTTCGACTATGTGGGGGGCGGGCAAACTGGTTATCCCCGTCGGCCACGGGGGGCCGACGCTACAACGGAGCATGTAATCTTAACTTACCAGGCTCTTCTAGGAAGCGTGGCACACCATTGCGTTGTTCTTGCCTTTCTGTTTGGCTTCGTAAAGGGCTCGATCCGCGGATTCAATCAAATCGTGGCAGGTGGCCGGGTGGTTGTGTCGCAGGCTCGCGATACCGGCGCTGATCGACGAGGCAGGCTCGGTTCTCGCGATGATCTTCGATTGTTGCCTGTACAGGGCAATGATCCGGTCGATGAGTTCTTGTGCCGCCGTGATGGACGTGCCAGGGAGGACCAGCAAGAATTCATCGCCGCCGTAGCGCACGGCCACATCGTCTCGGCGTAGGCAATGTCGCAGCAACTCGCCGACGAACACGAGGAGTTTGTCGCCAGCCGCGTGACCCAGCTGGTCGTTGACGATTTTGAAGTGATCGAGGTCAAGCATCACGACAGTCAGGTCGTGTGCCGCCTGACGCTGGGCGTCGAAGATTGCCGGGAACCTGTCCTCCAACATGCGACGGTTGTTCACTCGGGTCAGCGGATCGAGCCAGACTTCCCGTTGGATTCTTTTCAGATCCTCAGTGATTCGCCGCGTTTCGGCCGCGATCTTGGTGTCGATGCGACGCTCAATCGACTCGGCCTTGTCCCGCCATTCTGAAACGTCCCCACGAAGGTCAGCGAGAGATCGTGCGATCGTGCCCAATTCGTCCTGCCGGTGGATCGGGCCCGACTCTTCCGTTTCATCCGGTTCGGCCCCCGCGGCGGAGGCCAAGGCGAGAATCGGGTGTACAATTTCACGTCGTAGCCACCACGACCCGACAAGCAGTACCGTGACACCGACAACCAGCAGCGGAATGACGAAAACCGCCCAATGGCTCGATGAAGGATGCTCGATTTCCGCGTTGGCAAGCGTGAGCATGAGTAATCGAGCGGGGTGTTCGGGTCCCAAGGGAGGCCCAATTTCAACCTCCACGCGCCGCGCGGTATTGCGATCGCCTAACACACCTTCCGGAATCGCAATGCCGCATGCAGCAAACCGACCGGCGGTTTGTGGGAGCTGCGAATCGATCCATCGCTGTATCGACGTGTTCTTCGCCTTCGCCGACAACTGTCTGCCGGATCGATCCCACAAGCAGACCGCCAATACGTCCGGATGATCCACGAGCTGTTGGCAGGCCGCATCCAGACTATCCGGCGACGCGCAAGCCTCGGCGCGCAACTCCCATGCGGCCAATCGTGCGGTGCTGACGGCACAGGCGTTTCCGGCGGCCTCCGAGTCTCGCTTGGCCAGAAATCCCTGCAAGACAAGGGCCGTGGAAACAACGATGAGCAACATACACAATGAGGTCAGGTAGATACGCGTTTTTATCGAGAGCCGCCGTGTGCCTGCCATTGGGCTTTCCCCCAGCCACAAGTGTGGACGTTCGGTCGTCGAAGCCAGGCCGTTGTTGGATCGACATCCACACGGACGGAGCCCGTGTTTGCGGCGTTCCTTGTGCGAGGTGCCCGTTCGGAGTCGTCGATTAAAAGGTACGATACGCTAGAGAGAGAAACAAACGGCAACCTAAAGGACGTTGCATGTGGCGCAGATGGGCCAACCGGATGTGATTACCGGGCATTGGTCGACGCATTGATTCGAACGCGCTGAATGACCTCGCCCGGAAAAGAGTTGCGTCCAAGAGAAACCCTGCTTTTCCCTTTCGCACTTCTGTCAGGTTAGATGTTTCGGTTCGGTCCCAGTACTTTTCCCGCCATTCGCGTCGCCACCCTCAGCGGCGACAATCGGACCAGTACTGAGCCGATGGTGTTGAGACAACCAGGGATGTAGACGGCCTTCTTCTTCGCGAGCGCCTGATAGGACTTCTCCGCCACGGTGTCCGCATTCGCCGCGAGTCGGGTGAAGTCGCGTCGGGCCTCGAAGCCTCCTCGGTCGAAGAAGCCTGTTTTCACAGGGCCGGGGCACACACAGGTTACGGTGATACCCTTTTGCCGGACTTCCTCCCGCAATGCGAGGGAGAGACTGAGCACGAACGATTTGGTTGCACCATAGGCTCCCATGAAGGGGGTCGGCTGGAAGGCGGCGGTGCTGGCGATGTTCATGATCCAGCCCGAGCGTCTTTCCAACATGTCGGGCAAGACCCAGTGCGTCAGCCGGACGAGCGCGGTCATGTTCAATCGCATCATCGACTCGGTCGCGGCCAGGCCCTTCTCCGCGAACTTGCCATACTCGCCGGTGCCGGCATTGTTGATCAGGACGTCGATTGAGCTTGAAGCCAGCGCGGCGTCGGCTACCACGCGTTCGCAGGCCCCGTCTTCGGTGAGGTCCGCGACGCATACGCCGACCTGTGCGTTGAAACCACCCATTCGGAGTTCGTCCGCCAGTGCGGCGAGGCGATCGGCACGCCGAGCGACGAGCATGAGCTTTGCCCCATCTTGGCAGAAGCGTCGGGCGAGGGCCGCGCCGATCCCGCTGGAGGCTCCTGTAATCAGCACTGTCTTGTCACGAAACACGGTTTATCTCCAAGGGCCTCGGTCGATTCGAGCCCCAAGCGCCAGCGCGGGGCCTTCGGGCTGTACCCGCTCGCTTGCGCTCGGGGCTCGGATTCTGGGGTGCGGCTCTGATCTGGCGTTGTCCAGTTGCCGGGTTGCCGATAGACTACTCGCTGTGATGGATGTGAACCAGATGCAGGATGAGAAGCTTTTGCGCCCGGCCGTGTTGCCAGGCGCTCTCGTCGCGATCATTGCGATGGTCGGGGTGGATTGCGCTGTTTCCGCCGCGCAGCCGGTGGAACGGGTTTGGAAAGGCCCATCGATCGTCGCGCGGGTGGTCGTTCCCGCAAACGCCAATCACGCGGCCCTTGTATCGGTGACAGGGCTCTCGCTCTGTTCAATCGCACTTGTTGCATTGCTTCTGTTGGGTCGGCAATCCGCGTTTGTCGCCTACCGTTTACTTCGCCCCCTGGCGACTCAACCCCAAGGAAGCCCTTTGCCGGCGTTGCGACTTAGGGCCAGGATGTCCATCTCCTACTACACAGGGGGCCTCTACGGCCCTTAATCCAACATCATATCATCGGAGCACCTGCAAGGTGATCCAGTGGCGCCGCGGCCAAAGGCGGTCCACCACAGGCGAGATGCCTGTGCCACAGTAATTGAGATAGATTCTGGTCTTTGTGACGTTTAAGTATTTCAGCGTTTCGACGTGTCATTGTTTTGACGTTTCGGCGTTTTGACTTTTCTCCAATGGTGCCCCATGAGTATTTTGGATGTTGTCGGTGTGGGCTTTCGCAAAATTTTCGGTTCCCGAAATGAACGCCTCTTGAAGCGTTACCAGAAGACGGTCGTTCTCATTAACGCGCTGGAGGACGATATTCGAGGCGACTATGACGCTCGCTTCAAGGAGGCTTGTACGAAGCTCCCGGAGGAGTTGCCGGAAGAGGAACGCGACGCGGAACTTCAGAAGATCCGCGTGATGCTCAGCGCGGGATTGCGCGAGCGGGCGGAAGTGTTGAAGCAACGCCTCGGGGACGATGAACCCGTCGAATCGGTTCTTCCCGAGGCGTTTGCGTTGTTGCGTGAGGCCTCTCGTCGTGCGCGGAACCATCGGCACTTCGACTGTCAGCTCGTTGGCGGGCAAGTGTTGTACGAAGGCAAGATCGCGGAAATGAAGACCGGCGAGGGCAAGACGATCGTCTGCCACCTTGCCGCGTTTCTGAAATGCCTTCAGGGGTGTCATACGCATATCGTGACCGTGAACGACTACCTCGTGCAGCGAGACGCGGAGTTCGCCAAGCCGATTTTCGAATTGGTCGGGATGAAGGTCGGGTATCTCCAATCCCAGGTTGATCCGGGCGGTCACGAGGGAATCCGCCGCGAGGCCTATGCCTGCAACATCACGTATGGCACCAACAGTGAGTTCGGCTTCGACTACCTTCGCGACAACATGAAGACGACCATCCAGGCGCAGGTCCAGGGCTCATTGGACTACGCCATTGTCGACGAGGTGGACTCGATTCTCATCGACGAAGCAAGGACGCCCCTGATCATCAGCGGCCCGGCCGAGGATGACGTCACACGATACCGTACCGCCGATGGTGTTGCCCGAACGCTGCTGGCCAAACAGGCAGCCGCGAATAGCGAGACCGCACGGTGTGTCAAGGAGTGGGGCGACAATCCGCCAGAGGGCTTCGCCACGCTTCCGAAATTTCAGGGCGCCTTGAGCAAGTTCAAGTCCGATCCAAACTGGATCAATGAAGAGGAAGCGGAGGCCATCGGGCATAAACAGTACTACGTCGTCGCGCGCGAACGCAAGCATGTCTCGATCACCCACGACGGTGTGACTGTCGCGCAGGAGCAACTCGGCGTCGGCTCGCTCTATGTCGGCGCGAATATGGAGTGGCCGCACGTTATCGAGAATGCCTTGCGAGCACACGTTGTGTATGAGCACGATGTGGATTATGTCGTGAAGGAAGGCGACGTGATCATCGTGGACCAGTTTACCGGCCGCCTCATGCACGGGCGGCAGTGGTCGGATGGGCTCCATCAAGCCGTCGAGGCCAAGGAAGCGGTGAAGGTCAAGGAGGAGACGCAGACCCTCGCGACGGTCACGCTGCAAAATTTCTTCAAGCTCTACGACAGTATCGCCGGCATGACGGGTACCGCGATGACCGAGGCGGACGAGTTTATGAAGATCTACACGCTGGACGTCGCCGCCATTCCGACGAACCGTCCCGTGAACCGGCCGGACCTCCACGACCGGATCTATAAGAGTGTGGACGACAAGTACCACGCCATTGTTGAAGAGATTAATGACATCCACTTCAAGGGACGTCCGCGCGACCCGTTCGTCCTGGAGCCGGTCCTCAAGGCGTTAATTCCGATCGTGGAGAAGGCGGGACGGTCGGCGGGTTTCATTCATGAGGCGATGCGGGAGTTCAACAGTAAGAAAGAGGGAGAGGGGACCGGCGGGCTCATGCCGGATGCCTACGACGAAGCGATGGGTGATCTTGCCCAGGGCAGACCGATTCTCGTCGGCACGATTTCAATCGAAAACTCCGAGAAGCTGTCGAACCTGCTGACGCGCGAATACGGTGTGGAGCACGAGGTGCTCAACGCCAAGCAGCACGCGCGCGAGGCCGAGATCGTGATGCAGGCCGGCCAGAGACACGAGCCCACGCGCGGCAAAAACAAGACCCCGCGCGGCAATGTCACCATCGCAACAAACATGGCCGGTCGCGGCACGGACATCAAGCTTCAGCAGGGGGTGGTCTACGAGAAGTGCATCGGCGATCTGGGCGCGTCCGGCAATGGCGTTGGCAAGAAGTCAGATAAGCTTGCTTGGCGGGAACAAGGCGTCGTCGGCACGAAGTGTTGCCTCCACTGCCCGGACTACGACCCGGCAACGGATTGCGCGCACTGCTGGAAGCCGAAGGCCGACCCACGGTTTCCTGCGATGGGGCGGAAAGTGTGCCCGCTTGTGACGCCGTGTGGATTGCACATCGTTGGAACTGAGCGTCACGAATCCCGGCGTATCGATAACCAACTTCGAGGTCGTTCGGGGCGTCAGGGCGATCCTGGCTCCAGCCGGTTCTTCCTCTCGCTCGGCGATGATCTGCTGAAGATGTTCATGGGTGAGTGGATGCTCAAGATGCTCGAGAAAATGGGCTTCCAGGAGGGAATGGCTATCGAGGCGAAGTCCATCAACAAGGGAATCGAGCGTGCGCAGAAGAAGGTCGAAGAAAAGAACTTCGGCATTCGCAAACACCTGCTCGAATACGACGAAGTGATGGACCACCAGCGGAAGACCTTCTACAGGATGCGACAGGATGTTCTGGATGCAGCGCTCCCAGGCCAATCCGCTGATCTCGTCGGTGTCATCTGGAACATGATCGACAGCACGATTGAAACGACCGCAGGGAAGTTTCTCGCCTCTGACTACAACCAGCAGTGCATCTGCACCTGGGTGCGTAGCGAACTCGAGTGCAACATCGAGGCCAAGCACGTCGACATCAATGACCTGCTCGCCACTGACAGGTACATTCGCAACGACGCCAAGGAAGAGGCGACGAACCAGATCACCATGACGGTCGGCGAGTACATGGACCCGGACCTCGATCCCAAGGAGTGGGATATCCGGGGCCTCGCCAAGTGGGCCGAGTCGCGATTCGGGTCGAAGATTACGCAAAACCAGCTGCGAAACATGTCCATTGAAGAGGTCCAACAGCACCTCGTCGAGGCAGGTGAGTCCAAGATCGACAACTACGACCTTAAGCCGATCGAACGATTCATGGACCCCCTCTACGGTACGCTTTCGCTCATTAACTGGGCGAGGCAGAAGTTCGGCGCGAATCTCCAGCCCGACGACTTTGTCGACCTTTCCAACGATGACATTACCGCCAGGCTCATCGACGCGGTCCACGAAGCCTACCGTGAAAGAGAGATTCGCTATCCCGTTGAAGTCGTTCTCGAGCGCACCCTCCTTCGCGAGGGCCCTGAGAACGCTTACGCCGCGGATGCGCTGGCCCAATGGGCGAACCTCAAGTTCAATCTCGGCTGGACCGTGGATGACATTCGCAACAGGACGATCATAGAGATTGCCGAGAAGCTCATCGCGGTCAATCGGGAATACTGCACAGAGGGCAAGCTCCATGCCGAGATCGACCATGCAATAGACGATTGCGGCGGCCGCGAAACCATCACGGCTGAGGCTCAAAAGGGCGACGACGGAGAATCGGCGAGTGGCAATTCACGGCCGTCAATTGACAAACTCGCCGAGTGGGCAAAGCAACGATTCGGGCCGGCTTTCCATCAGGAGACGTTTGACGCTTCAACCGACCCGCGCGAGACCCTGCGTGTGTTCGCGCTCGATTTGCTGCGTCGCGAGCTGTCCGTGTTGGAACGCTATGTGCTCCTCGAAATCTACGATCAGTCGTGGAAAGATCACATGCACGCGATCGACCTCCTGAAGGAGTCGATCGGCCTCCGTGGTTTCGCCGAGCAAGACCCGAAGATCGCCTACAAGCGTGAAGGCTTTCAGATGTTCCAGGAAATGATGGACACCATCCGCGACAAGGTGACCAGTATCATCTTCAAGGCCAGGCTGACCGAGGAGAGCGCTTTCGAGAGCCGTTACAACATCGGGGCCGCGCAGCACGCCGATGCGACAAACCAAGGTTTCACCGGTGGTGGCGGCGAGCAGGTCGACCGTGATCGCGCCGCTGCGATGCGTGCCCAGGGCGAACAGAAGGTCGAGACTATCCGGCGAGAGGAGCCGAAGGTCGGCCGAAACTCTCCATGTCCCTGCGGCAGTGGCAAGAAGTTTAAGCAGTGCCACGGCAGAGGGAAGTAGGGGGAAGGGAGAAGGGAAAAGGATGAAGGATGAGGGATGAAGGGGGCTTTGTTGGGGCTGTGTTCTTATGTTTGATCTGGGGTCGATCCGACATCTTTATCCATTCCAAGGCCGTTCCTTCGACCGCGATGGCCTGCGCTACCACTACCTCGATGAAGGCAGCGGCGATCCTGTGGTGATGGTGCATGGGAATCCGACTTGGTCTTTTTACTTTCGCGCGTTGGTGAACGCCCTGCGCGGGTCGCATCGGTGTATCGTGCCGGATCACATCGGGTGTGGCCTTTCGGACAAACCCGGCGATGACCGTTACGACTACAGACTTGAGAGTCGTGTGAAAGATCTTGAAGCGCTCCTCGATCACCTTGAGTTGGATCACGGTATCACCCTTGTTCTCCACGATTGGGGCGGCATGATCGGCATGGCCTGCGCGCTGCGTCGGCCAGAGCGAATTGCGCGAATCGTCGTTTTGAATACCGCGGCGTTCCTCCTGCCCCGGAGTAAGAATCTGCCGTGGCGTCTGTGGGCGCTGCACGGGCGCAATCCGCTGACCAGCCTGCTCGCACGGGGATTTAATTTGTTCAGCCTGGGGGCCGCGTTCATGGCATCCGCCAAGGGCTTGCCGCGTGACGTGCGAAAGGGCCTCACGGGGCCGTACGATTCGTGGGCCAACCGGATCGCCACGTTGCGGTTTGTGCAGGATATCCCGCTGCGCCCCGGCGATCGGAGCTATGATCTGGCGAAGTCCGTGGATGACGGCCTGCACCGGCTCGCCGACCGGCCGATGCTGATCTGCTGGGGAATGCGAGACTTCGTGTTCGACGTTCACTTCCTCAACGAGTGGCGGCGGCGCTTTCCGGATGCCGAAGTGCATACGTTCGCTGACGCGGGGCATTACGTGTTGGAAGACAAACCGAAAGAAATAGCATTGTGCGTCGTTGATTTCGTCGCAAAGGAATGCGGCGACAAGCAACAGCCGGTGGATCGTGCCTCGGTAGGATGAGCGAACCAGGTAGCACGGATGCATTGTTGACACGGATGACGGATGACGGAAGAAGTGGAACCTTGTATGTCTGAACCTATCATCAATGTCGCGGCACATTTGCCCCGGATGGCCGATTTGCAACCCGATCGACCGGCGATTATCTGTCCCGTCGGTTCTGATGCGGGAGGCAAGACCACCTACGCCCATTTGACTTTCCGGCAACTCGACCAGGAGACGGATCGCTATGCCCTGGGTCTGGAAGATGTCGGCATCGAACGCGGAACGCGGACAATTTTGATGGTCCGGCCCAGCCTCGAATTCTTTTCACTCACATTTGCCCTGTACAAGATCGGCGCGGTCCCTGTGCTGATCGATCCTGGCATGGGCAAGACGCGCATGGTGGATTGTCTCCGCGCGGTCGAGGCCGAGGCGTTCATCGGCATCCCGCCGGCTCATGTGTTGCGCATGTTGCACCCACAGGCGTTCAAGTCCGTTCGCGTGAGCATCACCGTGGGGCGACGATGGTTGTGGGGCGGACTGCAACTGTCGGACGTCCGCGTCGACCCTTGGCAGCCTTACACGATGGCGCCGACGCGAGAAGACGAACCCGCCGCGATTATCTTTACGACCGGCAGCACCGGTCCGCCCAAGGGCGTGCTCTTTCAACATGGCATGTTTGATGCGCAGGTCCACATCCTGCGCGACCACTTCAAGATCGAGCCGGGCGAGGTCGACCTGCCGACGTTCCCGCTGTTCGCGCTCTTTGCGCCGGCGTTGGGCATGACGGCCGTGATCCCCGACATGGACCCCACGAAGCCGGCAACCGCCGATCCCGTGAAGATCATCGACGCGATCCGCGACCACCAGGTGACGAACATGTTCGGTTCGCCCGCGTTGCTCAATCGGGTGGGCAGGTACGGCGAAGCGCACGGTATCAAGCTGCCGACCCTCAAGCGTGTCATCTCCGCGGGCGCGCCGGTTCCGCCGAAGACGCTCGCTTGCTTCCACGCGATGCTCGGTGACGACGCGGAAATCCACACACCCTACGGAGCGACGGAAGCCCTGCCCGTGGCGTCCATTGCCAGCCCGGAAATTTTGAATGAAACGCGGCAAGCGAGCGATCGCGGGGGCGGCACATGCGTTGGCCGCCCAGTGCCTGGTGTGGATGTGCGGATTATCCGAATTACGGAAGAACCGATCGAGGCATGGTCGGACGACCTTACACTGCCGCAGGGCGAGATTGGGGAGATTGTTGTCAAAGGTCCGGTCGTGACGCACGAATACTGCACGGATGCCGAAGCCACACGACTGGCGAAGATTCACGAAGGTGATTCCATCTGGCATCGAATGGGCGACGTGGGGCGATTCGATGATCGCGGCCGTTTGTGGTTCTGCGGGAGAAAGGCGTACCGTGTCATCACGGCGGAGGGCACGATGTTCTCGGTTCCGTGCGAAGCGATCTTCAATCAGCATCCCAAGGTGTTTCGATCGGCGCTCGTGGGTATCGGCCCGGCAGACAACCGGCAGCCGGTCATCTGTGTCGAGATGGAGCCTGGCGAAACCGGCGTGAATGAAAACGAACTGACACGTGAGTTGCTCGAACTCGGTCGGCAACACGACCACACCCGTGCAATCAGTGTGTTCCTCATTCACCCGGCATTCCCGGTCGATATCCGGCACAACGCCAAGATCGCCCGCGAGAAGCTCGCTGTTTGGGCAGCGGAAGCGCTCCGATGACCACCGGCAGACAGCCAATTCGGGCCCTCGTCACTGGCGGCGGAGGTTTTCTCGGCCGTGCGATTGTTGAGCAGCTTGTCGCGTGTGGTGATCGCGTGCGCAGCTTCTCGCGCGCCGCGTATCCCGAGTTGTCAGCGATGGGCGTCGAAGTGGCCCGAGGTGACTTGAGCGACGCGGATGCCGTTTCGGTCGCGTGCAAAGGTTGCGATGTCGTCTTCCACTGTGCCGCCCGGCCGGGGATCTGGGGCAGCTACGCCGACTTCTACGAACCCAATGTCCGCGGTACGGAGAACGTCATCGCTGCGTGTCGCAGGCACGGCGTGGGGGGGCTGGTCTTCACGAGTTCACCGAGCGTTGTGTTCGACGGCGTTGATATGGAGGGCGTCGACGAATCGGTACCCTATCCGAAGAGGTACGACGCACACTATCCCAAGACCAAGGCCATCGCGGAACAGAGGGTACTCGCTGCCAACGGACCCCACCTTGCGACGGTTTCCATTCGGCCTCACCTGGTGTGGGGACCGCGAGACAACCACCTTGTTCCACGGATCATCGCCAGGGCAGCCTCTCTACGCAAGATCGGGCCGATCGACAAGAAGGTGGATTGCACTTACATCGACAATGTGGCTGACGCACACGTGCTTGCGTGTAATCGGCTGTCACCCGGTTCGCCGATCTCCGGCAAGGCGTACTTCATCAGCCAGGGCGAGCCGTGGGGCGTATGGGAGTTGGTCAACGCCATCCTTGATGCCGCCGGTCTCCCGCCCGTGACACGAACCGTGCCGCGCGGTGTCGCACTCGCGGTCGGCGGGTGTCTGGAAGTGACGTACAAGATGTTCAGGATAAAGACCGAGCCGCGACTGACGCGATTCCTCGCGCGCGAACTGTCCACAGCCCACTGGTTCGACATCTCCGCCGCGCGGCGCGATTTGGACTATGAGCCCAAGGTGTCCATCGAAGACGGCCTCCACCGCTTGAGAGCATGGTTGGCCAAAGGGACTGTGTGAAAGTCCATTCCAATACCGTGATGGGCATTGTGGCTGTGGATCAATACAGTCTCCATCGAAGATGAGGCTGTGTCGGCTTGGCTACGGGGAGGCGGAAGGATCCTTTTGGTAGTGTGGATGGGCGCCTTTCTGATTTGACAGCTGCCGCGAGCGTGATGCTGCCCGCTGTCGACGCTCGGCGTCTAACGCTTGCCGTGCTCCCTGGTGGCTCGGATCGATGCGTAGGGCCTCTTGGCAGTGACCGACCGCCTGTTCGGTCTGGCCCAGTTCGGCCAGCGCGAGGCCTAGCCAGAAGTGCGCATCGGCACATGAGGGATTCACCTGCAATACGTATCGGTATGCCTCTGCGGCGCCGACATGATCGCCTTGTGCCGCGGACACCATGCCCAGACTGAGTGATGCTTGCCACATGTCCGGCCGCAGACGCAATGTCTGCCGGAATTGTTCCGCGGCCTCCAGACCCTTGTTGGAGTATTGCAGCGCCTGACCCAGATACCAGTGAGCCAGGGCCGTAGAGGGGCTGAGCCTCACCGCCTCACGACCATGTTCGACTGCTTCGGGGAATCGTCCGAGCGCCATCAGCGGCTCGATCAGATTCACGTGCGCGGCTGCCAAATTCGGTTTGAGGCGCAGTGCTTGATCAAAGTGAATGAGCGCCTCTTCACGCCGGTGCAACCCGTTGAGCGCTGCCGCGAGATGATTGTGGGCCTTTGCGTAGTCCGGCTTCAGGTTTACGGCGATGCGGCTGTGCGATTCCGCTTCTTCCCAACGGCCCTCTTGAATCAGAAGGCCCGCCAATGTGCTGTGGGCTCTGGGGTTGCGAGGTCGTTTTTCGATCACATCCCGCCACATCCTTTCCGCGGAGTGGTAGTCCTGGTTTCGTCGGATTGTGGTGAAACCCAATAAGATGACTGCCAGGACGGCAGAGCCACCGATGACGAGTCGCGATACCTGCGGCGCGGGAGCCGGCCTGGCGCAGAGGTTCCTGAGAAGCCGATACCCACCGACCACCACAAGCAGCACGATCGAAGCCAGTGGAAGGTACATTCGGTGTTCGAAGGCCAAGTCGATAATCGGTACAATGCTGGAAGTGGGCGCGAGGATGATGAAGAACCACGCGCCCAGGAAGCCCAGCTTCGGCCACCTGAAAAGCGCCCACACGGTTCCCGCTAGAAGAGTGGTGATTCCCAGAAGCGAAGGAAGAAAACTCCCAAGGTTGTGTACGAGAGGCAAGGCGTAATCCAGACATAGCGAGTGAGGCCAGAACGAGAGACTGAGGTAGTGGCGAATGACGCTGGGTTGGCTCAGCGCGTATGCCAGCGGCGTGATAGATTCAACGCTAAAACCTACCGTCGCTTGACCGTTCGACGAAGGGCTCAAAACACCTCGGACAACGCCGCACGCAGCCAGGACTCCCCATGTCGCCGCGAGGCCGACGTACGTGCCGTAGCGACGTCGTAGCGAATCCTTGAAGGAGCCCGTGAGAAAAACGCGATCGTACAGCAACATGACCAACGGGGCCGTGACCATCACGGCCTTGCTGCACATGCCCAACGCGCATGAAACGATGCAGGCCGCATACCAGGGCCTGGAGTGGCGGGCGGCGGCTCCCCGGATGAGCGTGTAGAGCGTTAGCAAATAGAACAAACCCATCATCGACTCACCGCGTTGCACGAGGTAGGTGACGCTCTGGGTTTGGAGGGGATGCACGCCCCAAATGACAGCGACTGTTCCCGCGATCCAGACGGCAACCTTCCCATATTCCTCCAGGAGGGTCCGCTGCAGAAGAGTCCGTCGAACAATACCGAACAGCGTCACCGTTGCAAGGAGATGAACGGCGAGATTGACGGCGTGGTATCCCCAGACATCCATCCCGTTACAGGCGAAGTTGAGTGCCAATGAAAGACTCACGACAGGACGACGCGTGAGGAGGTGTTGGCTGAGAGGCCATAGGCTCCGGATGCGACTGTTCTCGACGATGTGCTGAATGTCGTCGAGCAGAAACACGCCTTGGAAGCTGTTGAGGTAGACCAGTAATGTGACTGTCGCGATGATACCGATCGCAAGGGCTATTCCGGTGTTTGGGACATCCGACTCAATGAAAGTCGGAGTCGCTGGGTGATGCTTGGAGTGACGTGGAGGTCGAGCCATGGGCGCGCGATCGTACTGGGATACCATGCGGTGTTTCGTTCGTGACGGACCGATGTCGGCCCAGAGCGGCAGTGAGCCGCCGCGCAACGTCCGATCATTCTGAGGCGATGTCGAAGGATGTCCTTGGCATCGCACCCAGAAGCAATCGATCCCCGCGCAAGGCGCCGGGGCTATCTATCCGTTATGGAACGGCACCCATGAGCGGCCTTCACGCTCTCTTTGTCCCTTTGTGCAATAAAAAAAAACGTTATGCCGGTTGCATCGAAAACAGAGGATGGAAACTTGACAGGTGCGATGTGATTCCGTGAGCCGGCATCGGAGTGTGGAACGGACTCAGCCTGGCCGATGGCGCGCAGCGCAGGTCAATGGAAGCGAGTCGTTGGGGGATTGTGGTTCACTGTCTCCCGATGGGAGGGCGTGAAGCCCTCGCCTTCAGGCGACTCCTTAA
>CAZTAR010000020.1:0-20413 GCA_964611695.1 uncultured Planctomycetaceae bacterium
TGGCAGTCCAGAAGTCGAACGTGTCCAGGGCGAGCATGTCCTTGGAGAAGAAGATCACGAAGCCGCAGCCAATCAGTGAGATCATCCCGAGAAATGCTGCCGAAGCACGGCGTTTGAGATTGAAACCTTCTTCAAAGAAGGCAATGACCGGCTGAAGCATCGACAAACTGCTGGTGACCGCTGCGAGGAAGAGCATGAAGAACCAGAGGAATCCGAAGAATCTCCCCATCGGCATCACTGCGAAGACGTTCGGCAGCGCGTTGAAACCTAGCCCGAACGTACCCATCCCCCCAGCGCCAACACCGAGGAAGATGAAGGCGGCGGGCAGCGTGATGAGGCCGCCTAGGCAGATTTCGAAGAACTCGTTCATGCTCGCTGCGGTCAGCCCGCTCAGCGCGACGTCATCGTGCTTGCGCATGTAGCTCGAGTAGTTCAGGATGATTCCGAAGCCCACCGATAAGCTGAAGAATATCTGACTTGCCGCCGCGAGCCATGTCTTCGGATCACGCAACTTCTCCATGTCCGGGTTCCACATGAAACCCAGCCCTCCGACCACGGACTGATCCGGCTTGTCGGGATACGGGGCATCGAGCGTCAACACCCGGATCAACACGCACAACGCGCAGGCGACCATGATGGGCATGGCCACCTTGCAGAAGCTCTCGATCCCCTTGGTGACGCCGCGATAGATCAGGACGAAGTTGAGCACAAAGGCGATCAACAGGAAGACGAGCAAGCCCCTGCCGTCTTGGGCGAATATCGCGCCGTTTTTGTTTGCGCCGACCAATCGTGAGAAGAAACCCGAGTAGGCTTCGGCGCTCTCTCCCAGCATCAGGTCCTTATTCAGATATGACCAGGCATAGGCGAGGCACCATCCCTCGATCACGAGGTAGTACATGTAGATCACGAGCGGCACCAGCACGCCGATCCCGCCAAAGTATTTGGAGAAACGGTTTCGCCAGATCGCGCTGTAGATACCCGGTGCGGAGTTGAAGCCGCGGATGCCCGCGTATCGGCCCATGGTCCATTCCGCCCAGCAGAGCGGGATACCGATGACGAGCATGGAGATGAAGTACGGCAGCATGAAGGCGCCGCCGCCGTTTTGTGCCGCCTGTCCCGGGAAGCGAACGAAGTTGCCCAGCCCGACAGCCGAGCCTGCCACTGCCAGAATCACGCCGATTCGCGAACCCCAGTGTTCTCGCTTCACGGACAACGCCTCCCAGGTGTTCCGTTGGTTTAACCCAACTCACAGGATGCGGGAGATACCCATGTGTCGTCAAGGTCAATTATTCGTTGAGTGGTGGCAGACGCGCATTAGAAAGCGGCATGGCGGCGCAGGTGTCGAGTTCATCTCAAGTAGGCCAGCACGGCAGCAGCGATTGCCGCGGCGGCGGCGATGCCGGACAAGGCGAGCGTGAAGGCGCCGCGTTTGGCGAGCTGTGTGCCTTGCGCTGTGATGAGTTTGCGCAGCCCTTCGATGCGGGCGACTCGATCATTCGCCAAGTGCTGAATCGCGGTCGAGGCAGCCTTGGCGGCTTCGCAACTGGCACCGACTTGTTTCTCCAACGAACCGAGGGATTCCGCCATTTGCTGTTGTCTGTCCGCGAGGTCGGAGCAGACCTCACCAGACTGTGCGACAGCCTGACTCAACTGGGCCAGGTGCGATTTCAAATCGTCTAGTTCGCGGGTCGTGCGGGAAACTTCGTCATACGTCGCGGCTGTTCGGTCGTCGAAGACGGAGATTCGCTGCTCGATGTTGCTGATCGCCTCGACCTGTGCGATGACGACCTCGAACAGCTTTTCGGATGTTTCTCGATGGCCTTGATTTTGTACGGTGACGGCGTCGATTTTCCCTTCCATCGCAGCCGCCGTTTCCTGCCACCTCATCGCTTCCGCCGAAGTCGCCTTCGTTTCCCGGGCGATTTCGGATAAGCTGTCTTGGACGAGTTGGATGGCGGTTTTCACCTCGTCTACCTGGATGGGCAGGCCGGACAGGTTGTCGTCGGCTTCAACGCGTTCGGCCGGCGCGTCGTCCTGTTCCGAGGCAATGTACGCGTCCATGTCACGAGGGTCTGTCTCGGGGCCGGGAGACGCCTGTTCTCCCCCGAAATCAGCATTCGATGATTGTGTCGAAAGGATCGAAGGCGGGTTCGGTGAAGATGCGTCTGGATTGGTTCCGGAGACGTCCACAGGAATCGACGACGCGACGGCTTCCGGCTCCTCGCCGCGAAGGATCGCAACAAATTTGGCCCACCATGTACTCATCACAAAGACCCCCGTGCTTATTTCACAACCCTATCCTATGGATCGGACGAGAGCCGGTCAATGCTTAGGTAGCCCGGCCGCAAGCCGAGATCCCTCAACCCCTCAACCCCTTGGACCCTTGACCCCCCCAGGCTCTTGACCCCTCGGTCCCTTGGTCTCTTGGCCCCTTCTCACTCCAAGGCCGCGTCACAAGACAGGGCTCGTCGAAGGCCTGGTTCGCGGTTACAATCTCCATCTTGGGCGAGGTGCCCACGCAGGACGATCGATTGGGATCGTCGTTGGATTCTCTTCGCCTTTTTCGGTGGAGCGACGCCGCGACCGACCCAAACAGGAAGAGTCAATGACAGACCAGCCGGACAAAGTGCAAGAACAACAGCCTGAGGATTCCAAGAACCTGCCCATCGTCGATGAGATGCAGGACTCGTATTTGCGCTACGCGATGAGCGTGATTGTCGCACGCGCCTTGCCGGACGTTCGCGACGGGCTGAAGCCTTCTCAGCGCCGAATCCTCGCGGCGATGCATGACCTGAAACTCGGTCCTCGCACGCCGCATCGGAAATGTGCGAAGATCTCGGGCGACACCACCGGAAACTACCATCCCCACGGCGACTCGGTTGTCTATCCCACGCTTGTGCGATTGGCCCAACCTTTCGCCATGCGTTATCCGCTCATCGACGGTCAGGGTAACTTCGGCTCGATCGACGGTGATCCGCCCGCGGCCATGCGGTACACCGAGGCCCGGATGGCGCCGCCCGCCCCCGAGATGCTTGAGGACATCGACAAAGAGACCGTTGATTTCGTGCCCAACTACGACGAGACGCGCGAAGAACCCTCCGTGTTGCCCGCGAAGTTTCCCAACCTCCTCGTCAACGGAAGCCAAGGAATCGCCGTGGGCATGGCGACGAGTCTGCCGCCGCACAACGTCGGGGAAGTCTGTGACGCGCTGGTGGCACTGATCGCCGATCCCGACATAGACGTCGAGCAACTCATGAAGTTCGTGCCTGGGCCGGACTTTCCCACTGGCGGCATTATCTGCGGCCGCCAAGGGATTCGAGATGCTTACCATACCGGGCGAGGTTCCCTCACGGTTCGAGCCAAGACCCACATCGAGGAGATGAAGAACGGCCGCAAGCGGATCGTTGTGGATGAAATCCCGTACAACATTCTCAAGAACACCATCACGGAGCGCATCGCGGCCGGGGTGAAAGACGGACGGCTGAGTGAAGTGAGTGACGTTCGAGACGAGTCGGACCGCAAGAATCCGATCCGCCTCATCATCGAGTGCAAGACCGGTGTGAGCGAGGAGGTGGTCCTGAACAAGTTGTACAGGCATTCGCCGCTTCAGTCGCACTACACCATTATCAACATCGCGTTGGTGGGTAAGCAACCCCGGACGCTGTCGCTGAAACAGCTCATGGAGTACTACCTGGATCATCGCAAGGACGTGCTCACGCGGCGGACACGGTTCCTTCTTCGCAAGGCCCGACATCGCGCGCATATTCTGGAAGGTCTCATCCTCGCGCTGGGCGATATCGACGCGATTATCGACTTGATCAAATCCTCAGACAACCCTGAGGATGCAAAACGCCGGCTCGTTGACAGACCTTTACGGATGGTCGAGGCCGCCACGTTGGCGCGTTTGCTTCCGGAAGAGTTTGTTCGTCGCACGACGACGATTGATCAACATCTCACGGTTGTGCAGGCCGGCGCGATCTTGTCGATGCAGTTGCAGCGTCTCACCGGTCTTGAGATCGAAAAGCTCGCCGGTGAATACTCCGCGCTCGTTGAAGAGATCGAAGGCTACCAGGCGATTCTGTCCGATCCGGCGCTGGTGCTCGACATCATCCGCGAAGACCTCTACGAGATGAAGGCCAAGTTTGCCGACAAGCGTCGCACTGAAATCACCGGCGCCGTTGGCGAGTTTATTATGGAGGATCTGATTGAAGACCGGCCGATGGTCGTGACGATCTCGCATGAGGGCTACATCAAACGGGTCTCGCCCGATGTCTATCGACGCCAGGGACGAGGTGGGCGCGGCGTTCGTGGGAGCGATACGAAGGCGGGGGATTTCATTGAGGACCTCTTCGCAGCGAGCACGCACGATTATCTTCTCTTCTTCACCAATCGCGGACGCGTCTATTGGCGGAAGGTCTACGATATTCCGGAAATGGCCAGGACCGCTCGTGGGCGATCGATCGCCAACCTGCTGAAGATGGGCGACAACGAGAGCGCCCGGGCCGTTCTCCGGGTTTCCGCCTTCGAGGAGAAGTTCGTCTTCTTCGCGACGGCCAAGGGCACTGTCAAGAAGACGGCGCTCGGCGCTTACTCGCGGCCCCGGCCGAGTGGCATCATCGCCATCGGGCTCGACCCGGACGACTCCCTCATCAATGTCGAATTGAGCCAGGAGGAGGACCAAATCGTCCTCGGCACGCGCCAGGGGATGGCCATCCGTTTCGACCAGGCAAACGTTCGGTCGATGGGTCGAAATGCCTCCGGCGTCAAAGGTGTCACGCTCAAGCGCGACGATCGCGTTGTTGACATGGCTGTCGTCCGAGAGGGGATGAGCCTCTTGACTGTCTGCGAAAACGGTTTTGGCAAGCGGACAGACATCGAAGAGTACCGCTTCCAGAAACGCGGCGGGGCCGGTGTGATCAACATTCGCACGACCGATCGCAACGGCGAAGTCATCGCATTGCGCGGCGTCCGCGATGAGGACGAGTTGATGTTGATCACGTCCAAAGGCATCATGCTCCGCACCGCGATTTCGCAGACCCGAGAAATCGGTCGGGCCACGCAAGGAGTGCGGCTTATCAGGTTGGACGAAGGCGACAAGGTCGTGTCGGTTGCTCGAATCGCGAAGGAGGATCAAACCGACCCGTCCGCGGAGGACACGGCCCCCTCCGATATTGAGGCGGAAGAATCTGACGGCCTTGTGAAGGATGGAACGGAGAACGTTCCGGAGGAAGTCTCGGACGACGTCTCGGAGAATCAGTTTGAAACGACCGGCGAGGCTGAGTCTCCCGGCCCCGACTCGGAAGACGCTCCACAATAGAGCAAACTAAGTAATCGTGTCGCGTCCGACCCCGTGCCGGACGTGGAATACAAACTGTTTGCCTCGGCCGACAGGGGCGTCGGCCGCTACGGAACAAGTGAGACTGCTCTAGAATCGAACGAAGTGTGATGAAATTTGGGAAGCTGGCCACGCAGGCTGCCGCGTGCGTGGCGGACCTGTTGATGCCCCGGCAATGTGCCACCTGCGATTGCCCCATCGCGTATGAGGCCGGTGAACTGTGCACCGAATGCTGGCAGGTCCTGATGACGGTTGTCGGCGGCGCCTTCTGCCGAACGTGCGGGGACGACCGCGTCGAGAATCTCCTCAAGGACGGTCAATGCACGCGGTGCAGGCTCAAACAACCCGGGCTTCGGTTTCACGGCTTCGCAAGGGTGGGGCGGTATGATGCCGCGCTCAAGTCATTGGTGTTGCGGTTCAAGCATCGCGTCATCCTCGATCGGCTCCTGGGGCGACTCCTGACGGATGCCATCCGTGGGCGGTTCGACCCGGGTGAAGTGGATATTTGGGCGCCTGTTCCGTCACACTGGCGCAGGCGGATGGCCGTTGGTTATCAGCCGACCTACCTTCTGTCACGGGCCGCTGTTGCCGCTTGGCGAGGGCGCGTTGAGCCGGTTCTCGTCGCCAGACGCTACGTCCCACCGTTTCATCTCCAACCCGGGATGTCGTCCGTGAAAAGAGCCCAGGCGATCCATGGGGCGTTTTGTGTCGCAAAAGGCTACCGCCTGGCTGGGAAGACAATATGCGTGGTAGACGATGTGACCACGACCGGGGCGACATTGGCCGAAGCTCGAAGGGCCCTCAGGGAGGGCGGTGTCAAGCGTATCTACGCGGCTGTTGTCGCGAAGGTTTCCTCCGGTCAGGGCAATCCCCAGGTTGCTGTGGAATCTTCGCGGCACTGCTGAAAACGAGCCAATACTGGATTCGTCCGAGGCGCATCCGCGTTTTGCCACCACGACAACCTCCGTTAAGAACCGACGGATTGGCCTGAGGCCGATGCAGGCCAATTGAACGTGCTTTGCAGAATAACTTGCTTCCTCAATGGCCTGTTCCCAGGAGAAAGTGACCAGTTCGGCCAGTTGAGTACTGGTATCATTTGGGTACGACGGACAGCTTGTCCGTCCGTGCCGGCACTGGCAGCAAGCTGCCAGTGGCATACCCCTACGAAAAGGATACCAGTCCGGTCAGTATGGCAGGGGCTTGACCTGTGGCAGCCGCCCGCTTATACTCCCGCGGCTTGGGTGGAGTAGTTGCGCAACTACTTATTGGGCTGTATGTTACATAGTCCAAACTCCGATGGTTGTGGATAGGGCGACCTCCTGTCCATTCCGCCGACTCAGGGACGATCAAGGGTTGTGGAGAGACAGACAATGCGGATCACCGTCAGCGGTCGGCACAAGGACGTGAGTGACAGACTTCAGGCGTATGCGAGTGACAAAGCTGGAAAGCTAGAGCGGTATTACGACCGCGTGCAGAGCGTCGAAGTCATCTTCAGCGTGGAGGGGGGCAGACACGAATGCGAAGTCCTCGCCACCGCCGGTCATCATACCGTCTTTGTTGCGAAAGAAGAAAACGAAGACCCGTACGCCTCGCTGGATGCGGCTGTGAAGGATCTGGAGCGGCAGATTCGCCGGCACAAGGAGAAGTTTCGAAATCGCAAGCACCCGACCGGTCGGAGTGATCGAGAGCCCCTCGGGGGATCGACCGCCGAAGACGAATCGGGCGACATGGAAACGGAAGGCTGAGCTTCATGAAGTTAGCCGATTTTGTAGTGCGTGGCGCGGTCATTCCGGACCTTGAGGCGAAGGACCGCAACAGCGCCATCCGGGAACTTGTTGCTTCGCTGGCCTCGTCGGAGGCCATCCCGGTCGAAGATGCGGAGGCCGTCGCCAGGGCGGTCATTCAGCGGGAAAACCAGGGAAGCACAGGTTTTGGCAAAGGCGTAGCCGTACCGCACGTGAAACATGCCAAGGTGCCACGGATTATGACCGCCATCGGCCGGAGCCCCAGCGGGCTTGACTTCGCTGCTTTGGACAGGGCACCGGTCTATACAATCGTTTTGCTCCTATCACCTCCTGACAACCCTGACGGACACCTTCAGGCGATGGAGAACATCTTTCGGCATCTCCAGCGCGACAATTTCCGCAGGTTCCTGCGGCAGAGCGAGACTGCCGAGGCGATCCTGGATTTGATCGAGGAAGCCGACGATTCACCGGCAGTGTGAACAGATGGCCCGAGGCGCTTCTTCCCAAAGATGCAACTCGATAGCTGAATCGAGAAGTGGGGCTGGTCCGTTCACCACTGGATACGGTCCTGGAATATGCGATGGTCGGAACAAATGCACGAGAGCCAAACACACGCCGAGATCGAGGTTACCATCTCGAACCCGCAAGGCTTGCACGCCAGGCCGGTGATGAGGTTCGTCGATCTCGCCTCCACGTTTGGCAGTGCGATTCGCGTCTGCAAAGACGCTCTCGAAGTCGACGGCAAGAGTCCCATGGAGATGATGCTTTTAGAAGCCACCCTAGGGACACCGCTTCGGCTCGTGGCGGATGGCGACGATGCGCTCTCCGCTCTCGAAGCACTTCGCGGGCTGATCGACGGCCAATTCGGGGAGTCTTGAGCGTGCGATTCCAGGCTTGGATGGACGGGGGCGTTTCCATTTCAAAGTTTTCGGGTGTTGGCCGATCTCCGCGGCTGCGTTGTGTTGCGTCGTTCCCATTTGGCCGTCGAATGCGAACAGAAGCTATTCCGCATTGGCGGTCGTCCGGAGGGAGCCTGCGCCGCGCACAACACCATGTCAGCGTTTGCGACTTTGGGAGGATTCCATGTCATTGAAGCGAGGCATTGGCGTCTCGTCTGGCGTGGTTGTCGGAAACGCCGCCGTTCTTGAGACGGAAGAGACGCGCATTCAGCGCCGCATTGTTCCTGAATCACTCGTTGCGCATGAACTGAATCTTCTCGATCGGGCCTTCGAATCCGCGCGATCCGAAGTCGCCCTGGAATGCGAAGAGTTCGCCTCGCGTGCCGGCGCGGAGCTTTCCGACATCTTCGGTTTTCACGAACGATGGCTGGCCGACCCCAAGCCTCACAAGGAAATATCCTTCTCCATCGAGTCCAAGCTCTACAGCGCCGCCTATGCCGTGAGCGTCTTCATGCGCCGGTACCGCCGGCGATTCCAGGAGATGGGAAGCCCTTATCTCCAGGAACGTGCCAAGGACGCATTGGATATTGAGCGACGTTTGCTACACCATGTCAGCGGCGAAACGCATCACGAACTCGAAGAGCTCGATGAGCCGGTCATCATCGTGGCCCACGACCTGACGCCGTCTCAGCTCGTCGCCTTGGAACGAACAAAGCGCCTGCTGGGTTTCGCGACTGATTCCGGCGGCCCCACTTCGCACACCGCCATCATCGCGGCCGGCCTTGGCATTCCCGCTGTCGTCGGTTTGGAGGACATCACGACACAGGTTTCGGGCGGTGATACGCTTGTTGTTGACGGGCTGCACGGCGTGGTCGTCATCAATCCCGATGCATCACAACAGGCCGAGTATGCCGCGCAGGCGGAGCACCTCCGCGAAGTTCGCGAAACCTTGAATGAGCTTCGCGACCTGAGTGCCGAAACGACTGACGGGGAGACCATCGAACTGTTGGGCAACATCGAGTTTCCCTCCGAGGTGGAGGCCTGTCTCGACAAGGGCGCCGCGGGAATTGGTTTGTTCCGCACCGAGTTTCTCTTCATGCAGGGCGGCCCACTGCCGACCGAGGAGGAACAGTTCGAGGCCTATCGTGATGCGGTTGAAGGTGTGAACGGCAGGCCACTCGTCATTCGGACGATGGATATCGGCGGCGACAAGTTTCGTCCGGACGTCCCCAGGGAGATTGAGCGAAACCCCTTCCTCGGTTTGAGATCGATCCGTTACAGCCTTCAAAACCTGTCGCTCTTCCGTCCTCAGTTGCGGGCGATTGTTCGGGCTTCCGCCCATGGCGATGTCCGCATCATGTTCCCCCTGATTTCTCGGATCATGGAGCTGCGCCAGGCGAAGTTTGTCGTTAGCCTCGTGATGGAAGAACTTGAGGAAGAGGGGTACGAGTTTAAGAATCCCCTGCCAATCGGGGTGATGGTCGAGACGCCTGCCGCGGCGATTTGTGCCCGGGAATTGGCCCGCGAAACGGACTTCATGAGCATTGGGACCAATGACCTGATCCAGTATACCCTGGCGGTAGACCGTACGAACGAGCGTGTGGCTCAGCTCTATACGCCTGCCGATCCTTCGATCCTTCGTCTGATTCGGGGGGTGATTCGGGAAGGCGCCCGTGCGGGGGTGCCCGTGAGCCTGTGCGGTGAGATGGCTGGAGACCCGCTTTTCACTATCTTGTTGACAGGAATGGGTTTGCGAACATTGTCGATGGCCGCGAACAATATTCCGCGGGTCAAAAAGATCATTCGTAGCATCTCGTTAGCCGATGCCGAACGTGTGAAACGGCGTGTCCTATCGTTTGAAACCGAACGGGAGGTGCTAAACTACCTTCGTGACGAGACGCGCAAGGTGTGGGGCGACATCTGAATTCCGCGCGGAGCGGGGCGCGAGACGGCAACACGAGAGTCCTGGGATTCTCCGGCGTGCCCTCTCGCCTCCTGCTTTGAAGGCAGGGAATAGAAAACAGCCCGAAGGGGCGTGATGTTAGCGCTTCGGATATCGGGATGAACCTAATTATTGAGAGGGATCGCAGACGGATTGCGTAATCGTTTAGCGATTCGGTTTACGGTCGAGGGCGATCTTCGATTCATTTCCCATCATGATGCACTGCGGTTATTCAAGCGTGCGCTCGTGCGTGCCGAGATTCCGCTTCGGTTTTCTCAGGGTTTCAATCCTCAGCCGAAATTGAGGATTGCGTTACCCAGGCCTGTTGGCGTGGCTTCCCTGAATGAACTGCTCTTGGTGGAATTGGCGTCGCAACATTCCTCCTCCGATGTGCTCGAGCGGCTTGCCGCACAGATGCCTTCCGGCATGACGATCAAGTCCGCCGGGCCGGTTGTCGACTCCGACCGCTGCTTGCCGAGCGAGGCAAGTTATTCGGTCGAAATCGATCCCGACTTGTCTGGAGCACTATCCAACCGCATCGTCGAGTTCTTGGCCATGGATTCTTTCCTGGTCGAGCGCTCCGCGCCAAAACTGAAGCGGACAAAGTCAATCGACGTTCGAAAGTTCGTCGGAACAGTTCGCCTCACAGGCAATTGCCTCATGTGGTCACAAACGATTTCGCCGGAAGGAACCGCTCGAGTCGCGGAAGTCCTCGAAGCCCTCGGGCTCGCGGGCTCCGATTACTTGCATCGGCTGGTACGAACAAGCGTTTTGTATCAGCCCTAAGATGGTCGCCTTCACGACACAGTCCTCACCGATATGATCCCGGAGGCTACTGTTGTGGCAGAGACAAAGAAACGGACCAAGAAAACATCCACCAAAAAGACGGCTTCTCGGCGCACCAAGAGTGCTGTCAAGAAGACCAAGACGGCTTCCATGGCCGGAGGGAGGATAGAAGGGGAATCGAAGGCAAAGGCCAAGACAAAGGCGAAAACCAAAACAAAAACAAAAAAGAAGGCCGCAAGCAAAACTGAGGCCAAGGATGAGGCTGAGAGTGGAGTCGCGACAAAAGCCAAGCCCACCCGGCGAAAGCGATCCGTTGTAGCGAAAGTCACCCCATCGAAGGTCGCGCCTTCGCAAATCGCCAAAGAGGAAGACGACGCGCCAAGAATCGACGCGCCAAGAATCGACGCGCCGAAAAACGACGCGCCGAAAAACGACGCGCCGAAAAACGACGCGCCGAAAAACGACGCACCGAAAACCGCCGGACCTCAGATTTTCGAGCCTCGGGAGCATGAATCTTCCGACGCCTTTTTGAGGACACCTACCCCCGATTCCGGCCGCGATTTCGGCTTTGGCGAGGGTATTCTCGATTATTCGGCGCCGCCGAGAGTGAGTCCACCGCCTCCGCCTTTTTCGGAAACAACCGACAGCACCGGCGAGACTGAACGCCCCGCCCCGTCACCGGCTCGTGAGTCGCAAGATGACCGACCTGATCTCGTCGAGCCTCGGCGAAAGTCAAGGACCGGCAGGCGCGGACGGCGATCCAAGAAACCGGCCCAAGTTGCTGAGCCCGTGGAAGGGAAGGTTGACGAGGAACCTGGGTTGGCATCCAAGGCGCCTGGCGAGGACCGTGAGAAGACATCGAGGAAGCCGAGGAGACGCAGGCGGGGCGGTCGGTCTCGGAAGGCGGATGGTGAGCGCGACGTCGATGCCGCCGGGAAGCCGCCGGTATCCGAGTCGATCGAACCTTCGCTTTCTGAGCGTGGTTTTGGATTCGCTGAAGGCCTGGACTTCGAGTCGCGTGATGAACTCCCCGCGAATGAACCCGTTGCCGGTGTGGCGACTCCACCCACCGACTCGGCGGCAAGGCGAGTTGAGCATGGGCGGAATGATCGCGGGCGGAATGAACGGGGGCATGGCGATCGTGGGGGGAGTGAACGGAAGCGAGACGAAGAGAAGACAACAGAGATCAAGTCCGAGCCGCCCACCAAAGCCAAGGTCGATTCTGACAAACGCGAAATGCTAATCAACGTCTCCGACTCGGATGAGTGTCGAATCGCCATGCTCTGCGATGGGCGACTCGAAGAGCTGTACATCGAGCGTGCCACGTCGGCTTCAAACGTCGGAAACATCTACAAGGGTCGCGTGACCAACGTCGAGTCTTCCATTCAGGCCGCATTTGTGGACTTCGGGTTGTCTCTTCATGGTTTCCTTCACATTAGCGATCTGCACCCGAAGTACTTCCCTGAGAGCAAAGGCGAACCCGAACTTGTCGGCAAGAAGACGCCACGGCGGCATCGCCCACCGATTCAGCATTGCCTCCGGCGCGGCGATGAGATCATCGTGCAGGTTATTAAAGAGGGGATCGGGACAAAGGGTCCGACGCTTTCCTCCTATATCTCCCTGCCAGGCCGGTTTCTGGTCATGATGCCGGGGATGGAACAACTTGGTGTCTCTCGCAAGATCGAAGACGAAGAACAGCGCCGAAAACTCCGCGATTCACTCGCGCAGCTTGCCCTCCCCAAGGACATGGGGTTCATCGTGCGGACCGCCGGCGTCGATCGTACGAAGCGAGACCTCCAACGCGACTTGAACTACCTCTCGCGGTTATGGAAAAAGGTGGCCGTTCGGATCAAGAGCGAACCCGCCCCGGCGACTTTGTACAAGGAATCAGATCTCGTCATCAGAACCATCCGCGACGTGTACGACGCCAGCCTCAGTAAGATCATCGTGGACAGTAAGCCCGTGGCAGGCCGCGTGAAGGAGTTTCTCTCCATTGCCAGCCCACGTACCCAAGATGTGGTGGAGTTGTACGATCGTCGGGAACCGATGTTTCATCGTTTCGGTATCGAATCCGAGATAGACAAACTCCACTCGCACCATGTGTCCCTGCCCTGCGGAGGGTCGCTCGTGATCGAGTCAACCGAGGCTTTGGTTGCAATCGATGTCAACTCGGGCCGGTTTCGCATTCCTGAGAATGCGGAAGAGACCGCGTACCGGGTGAATCTCGAAGCGGTCGACGAGATTGCCAGGCAGCTTCGGCTCCGAGACCTCGGCGGTCTGGTCATCTGCGACCTGATCGACATGAGCTTCGACCGGCATCGCAGGGCGGTCGAGAAGCGGCTACTCGACGCGCTCAAGAAGCATAAGGAACGCGCCGAGATCCTTCGCATTTCGAGGTTCGGCATTTTGGAAATGACGCGCCAACGCCAAAGACCCTCTTTCGCCAAGGGCATCTATCAGGATTGCCAGCGATGCGGTGGCAGCGGACGGGTCAAGACCGCCGAATCCGCGAGCCTCGATGTGATGCGGCAAATCCGCCTGGCCAGCCATCGAGAAGGTGTGATCTGTGTCGACGTCAATGTTGCGCCGCTCGTGGCCAACGATCTTTTGAATCGGAAACGAGGTCAACTGACCGACCTCGAACGGGCAACCTCCCAGACGATTCGGGTTCACGCGCGGCCCGACCTTAATATCGAAGCCGTCCAAATCTCCTGCACAGACCGTCGGGGTCGCGAGGTGCCCCAGGACGGCGATAACGAAACGTCTCAGGGTGACGGCGCTCGTCGGCCGGGTGATGCTCCTCGTCGTACGGGTGATGCCGGTGGAGACAGGCCTCGCGATGATCGCCCGGATCAACGATCCGGATCGAGCGATCCCAAGGGCGGCAGGCGCAGACGTGGCGGTAGACGCCGTGGAAAATAGACCCTGGTTCTTTCGCCGGTCAAGGACAACCCTCGCGTGCAACGCCGGTGTCGAACGTGATTGACAAGGTGTTTCAGCGGCCGATCGGCATTTCGGCCGATACATGACTTATGCCACGGGCAGCAAGCCATCGGATGGGTTGCTGTCCGTATCTCTGGAGGTCTCATGCTCATCGGAAGTATCCCTTGCTTCAGCAGACGGGCGCGAAGCTTGATTCCGGCTTCTCTCCTTTGCGTGTTCTCCTGCCTCCTCGCGAGTGGGTGCGGCGGTCCGACTTGGTGCTTGGATGTGAACTTTGCACAACGGCTCGCCAAGCAGGAGAACAAGCCGGTGCTTCTCTACTTCAAGGATTGGGATTCGAACCAGCATCGAGACATGCAAGAGAAGGTTTTCAAGAATGCTGACGTCGTTCGGGAGATGACGACAACGATCAATGTCGAGTTCGAATTCAGCTGGGCCGGTTCATACGCGACGCAGTACGGTGTTCGCAAGTCCCACGTCTGTGTGATGTGCAATCCGCAGGGCGAGGTCGTCGGGGAGAGGATGTTCGTCAACCCCGTTCCAAAGCCGGAAAGCTTCCTCAATTGGCTCCGTACGAACAAGGCGATCGCGGTCCCGCCGAAGGAAGCGACATCGGCTCCTACTGGAAATACGAACAGGACAACGCAGCGGAAGCCTGACGAGCGCGAAAAACACCCCCCACAGCCGTAGCCCTCCTCGCTGGCGGAACCGAATGGGCATCCGGGTGTAGCCTCCCGCGCTCTTTCGATTTCCCAGATCCAGTCCGGTAAATAGCACCGGCCGATGGTTTCGGGTCCGCTGAAACAGAGTGCCTGCTTAAATTCTGGAATCTTCAAGAAGTATATCCGATGGTTTGTTGGGTGTACGTCAGGAAGAAGGGGATCACCATGCGCGACCTGTTCCGGAACATCAAGCGGCTGCTACGAGAAGAGACGGGTGCGACCGCGACCGAATATGCCGTCATCGTGGCCCTCATCATCATTGTCGTGATCGCCTCTATCGCGGCCGTCGGCACAAAAGTTTCAGACATGTACGTCGATTCGGAGCAGGGCTGGTAAACCTCCGTTGCAGGGGCCTCCGCACCGCTCGGGCCTTCGGGCAATCAATGAGAATAACACTGGTTTTCTGCGATCGATTGCGGGAGAGTTTGGACTCCACCAAAACGTTGGAGGAATCAAGATACTCAGGCCTGAGCCTCTCGCTAGAGAAGTTAACGCTTGAGTGCGGCACCGGCGTCTCGCCGAGGGAAGCAAGGAGGCTGCGTGCCTTTGCCTCACCGGCGAGACGCCGGTGCCACATATCAACGTGAAACACTAAAAATGCTCTAGCATGCCCTTCTCACAGGTGTGCCCTTCTCGAAGGCGTGCTCTTCTCGGAAGCGTGGCCTTTTCACAGGCGAGACGCCTGTGCCACATGTCAGGCTTCGGTCAAAGTCGGAGGCCGCGAATCGCTTGTGAAACGCCCCTCACGCAAATGGCGGCGGCGTGGTAAACTGCCGCCCAGATGGCACGACGAAGATCCAAAAGAACTTCTAGCCGGCGGAAGGCCGACGACCGGGCGGAATCTGTCGGACGAGTTTCTGGGCAATTGTCCGGACAGGATGCCGAGCGAGCCGAAACTGCTCCAAGTGGTGAGCGATTCCGCGCTCCAGCCAGATTGGTCGGTGCTCAGCCGAAGATTCAGGGATTGGTCGCGGTCCTACTGCTCGTGGGCCTGTCTCTCGTCGCGTGCTGTCTGATCTTTCCGCCCGTCGGCTGTTGGTGGCTGGGCTACGTGTGCCTCGTTCCTTGGCTCGTGGCTGTCTGCACGGCTCGCAAGGCGCGGTTCATCTACTTTGCCAGTTTCCTCCTGGGCCTCGGCTACTTTCTGGTCAACGTGCATTGGCTCTACCCCGTCACGCCACCGGGCTATTTTGCGCTGTGCGGCTATTACGCCTTGTTCTTCCCGCTGGCGGCCTGGCCGATTCGGCATATGTATACTCGACACGGTGTTTCGATCGCACTTTCAGCGCCGATCGTTTGGGTGGCGGTGGAGTATCTTCGGTCACTCACCGCGTTGGGTTTTCCCTGGGTACTCCTGGGCCACAGCCAGTACGAAATCCTCACGATGATCCAGATCAGCGATCTCATCGGGGCCTACGGGGTGAGTTTTGTGCTGGCGATGGTCAACGGCTGGCTCACCGATCTGCTCATTCAACCGATCTTGATCTGGCGGACTGATCAAGCGACGCGTCTGCCGATCGGCTCTCTGATGACCCTGTTGGTATTGGCCGGCACGTTGATTTACGGCAGCGCCCAACGCTCGCAGCGCCTCTTCAAACCAGGGCCAAAGATCGCCATCGTTCAGCACGACTTTCCGATGCACGTGGATGGGTCGGGGACCGACCAGGAGTATATCTTTCCCTCCTACCTGGAATTGGCGCGGAAGGCCGCGAAAGAAAAGCCGGACCTCGTGGTGCTGCCGGAGACCATCATTCCGCGCTCTTTGAATGAAGAATTCCTCACGGCATCTCCGACTGATCTCGAGGAGATGCTGCGTCGCCGATATCTTCCAGGCACACCCCTGAGTTATTTGGCTTACCTCCAACGGTTTGGCCTGAAAGTCCGCAATGAGTTCCAGCGATTGAGCGACGAGACGGGGGTTCCCATTGTCCTCGGCGCGCTTTCGATGGAATGGCGACCGACGGCTGTGCCGCAGCGCGTTGATGCCTTCAACTCCGCCTTTTTGATCCAGCCCGGAGAGACCAAGCCCGTTGCACGGTACGACAAGATCCACCTCGTGCTCTTTGGTGAATACGTGCCATTCCGGTACACGTATCGCTCCCTGTATGAGTGGTTGAATTCCCTGACGCCCTGGGGGCAAGGGGGGTACGAGTATTCGCTCACGCCCGGTGAGGAATTCGATATCTTCGAAGTGGATGCCGCATCGGGAAGCAAGCATCGCTATCGGATGGCTGTTCCGATCTGCTATGAGGAGATCATGCCGTACATCACACGGCGGTTCGTCAAGGGGGGCGGAGATAGCCAAGGGAAGAAGAACATCGACCTCTTGCTCAGTATCAGCAACGACGGGTGGTTCTTTCACTCGTCCGAGTTGGAGCAGCACCTGTCCGCCTCGGTTTTTCGGGCGGTGGAAAATCGAATCGCCGTGGCGCGAAGCGTCAATACCGGCGCGAGCGCCGTGATTCATCCGAACGGCAAGATTCATTGCCGCCTGGAGCTTCCGAAGGAGAAGTTTGCATCGTTGGATCGTGTCGCCGCTGCGTTGAACAGCATCGACGCGATTGCCGCCAGAATGCAGGCGGCGTCCGCTTCCGAACCGTCCTATCTCGCGGGTTTGAACGAAATGATCACGGCGGTGACCGGGGAGCTTCCCGCTGCGTTGGGCGCGGTTGGCCTCGCGATCGACTTCGTGCAGGATCGTCTTGCTCGCGGGGTTCAGCCGTTGAACACGACCGATCCTGATGTTCGTTTCAACAAGCTGCGAGCTCTTCGCATGCAGGTCGCCGAAGACCTGGCGATGATCATGCGATGGCGAGAGAAGCCGTGGACGGCCCCGGGGTATGCCTCTGTTCAGGTCATGTGTGACGATCGTCTGACGATATACTCGCGGTGGGGTGATTGGTTTGCGATGGGCGCCCTGGCGCTGTCCGGCATGATGCTGCTCGATTGGCTCCTCCGTCGAATCTTCAGACTGGCTTCGGTCCAAAAGGCAAAGGAAGGCCAAACGACATGATCCGGATATGTCAATCAAAACCGACCGGTGTTCGACGCTTGCCGATGATCGGTCTGCCATGGCGCCTGCTACTGTTGCTGCCGCTTTTTCTCACGACCCTGGGCTGCAACATTGCCTCACTCCGCCGCAATCTCTCGCAGGAGGAATCGTTTGATTTTCGCGCGGTCGCGCTGGACGCACTAAAGAAGGCCGCGTTCAGTGACGTTCCGAATACACGTATTCAAGCACTAGAGGCTTTCCAGGAGATTGGGACGGGCGAGGGCATCGACTGCCTCGGGATCAACATCACCAACCGTTTCGGCGATGTGACGGTCGAGAACTATGCGGGCGTGACATTCGCAGGGCTGATGGCATTGGGGACCCTCCGAAACGCGGAGTACATCGAACAGATTCGCAACCGTGCCGAGGACCCGGATCCGCATATCAAGATTGCCGCGATCTTCGCGTTGCATCGCCTCGGCGACCAGCGTCGCACGGGGGAGGTGGGGGACTATCTGCTGAACCATTCGGACGCGCGTGTGCGAGCCAATGCGGCGCTGGCGATCGGGCGTCTGGGCGAGCCGAAATCGGTCACACTTCTCCGCCGAGCCCTGCAGCAGGAGCAGAAGATTGCGCCCAAGATACAGATTCTTGAAGCCCTGGCGATATACGGTGACGAATACGGAATCGAACGGCTGATCGCCTATGCGTACGATCCCAGGCCCGACCTGGTCGCCTTGGCGCTGATGTGTCTGGCGGACGCGGAATCTCCGGGCGCCGAGAAACTCTTTCGACTGCGGTTGACCTCCGATTACCCAGAGACGAAGCTTGCCGCCGCCCGGGGCCTGGGCAAGCTTGGTTCGGACGAAGGATTGGACTTGGCCATTGCCTACCTGTATTTCAAGTCGCCTGATAAGAGCCGTCCGGATGACCCATCGGAGCAGCAGGTATCTCGAGCTCGGGGTTTGGCCGCGCTCGCGTTGGAGGCGATCGGCAGCCCCCTGGCGCTTGGGCCGCTCCGTGATGCATTTGAGGCCGACGGGCAATCCGAATACGTGCGGCTGGCTGTGGCGCGCGCCGCGATCCGGATCATTGATCGACAACACGGCCGAATGCGTTAGGGCCGTTTGAGTCTCTCTGTCGCGGCCGATGTTCCGGTCGGTCGTTGAAAGCCAATGGAAGTCTTCGGCCGACAGGGGCGTCGTCCGCGACGGAAAAAGTTTCTCTGCATTAGAAGGTGAATCTTGCATTGGATCGCGTTTGCCATCCTTCTCTATGTCGTGACCTGCTTGCAGGCGGCGGTCGTTCCCTTTTTTGAAGTGCATACGATCCGGCCGGACCTGATGCTGATCGTGGCGGTTTTCTATTCGCTCTCCGCACGGACTTACGATGCCTTGCTGGCCTGCTGGTTCATCGGGTTGGCGGTCGATCTTTCCGGCATCAGCTATCAACATCACGCCAACGTCGGGATTCATGCACTCTCGTTGGGCTTGATCGCCTTGGCCATTGTGAAGTTGCGGGGGTTTGTTTTTCGGGAGAGCGTCCTGACTCAGATCGTCGTGACGTTCACGGCCAAGCTCTTTCTCGTGATGTTGGTTGGCCTGCATATGCGTTACATCGCGGAGGACGCGAGGACGCTCGGAGATATCGCGGTTCGGGGTCTCCATGCGGCTGTTTATACCGCCGCTCTGGCGCCATACGGGTATTGGTTTTTGAAACGACTCCGGACCGCCCTCGGCATTGGAATGACACACCGCTTGCGTGTACGATAATCCGTGAACAAACACGGCGCGTGCGACGAATACTTGGTATGTGTTCATTTTCGTTTTTCGGGGTTTGGTTTTCGCCAAGTGGTCTATTGACACTTTGTCACATCGCGATAGGCGTTCCGAGGATTGACCTGATATGTTCGAACGCCGCTTGAAAGTGCTTTTGATTCTGCCGCTCCTCCTTGGCGGGATCATCATCGGCCGGCTGTATCAACTTCAAGTTGTCCACGGCGAGCAGTTCGCCGATTCCGCTGAAGCGGCTCTGATCTCTCCCAAACAATTCCTCCCGCCGTTGAGAGGGCGGATTCTCGACAGATTCGGCAGGGTGCTCGTTTCTGATGAGCCCGCGCATGACGCGACCGTCCACTATGGCGTGCTCAGCATGGATGAGGCCTACCTCGACCGGCTTGCCAGCCGGATGCGACACCATGAGGCCCGGTGGCGGACGGCGTCGAATGCGGAACTCGATGCGGAGGTGAAACGGCGCATTCGTGAGACCTGGACGACGTTGAGCGAGGCCAGTGGTGAATCGCTTAGAACGCTTCGCCGGCGTCGGGACGCAATCTGTGTGACGGTCGAACGTCTCCGCCAACACATTCATCGCGCGCGGCGAGCGAAGGGGTATGACGAGCCTATCGAAAAGCTGCGGTTGAAGGAAGAAGCGCTCTATCATGCCATTCTCCGAGACGTGACCCCGGAGACCCGCACCAAGATCGAGTTGGCCCTGGTCGGCTGTCCCTTCGTGCGAGTCGAGCCGTCGGTGCGTCGGGTCTGGGCCGACGATGCCGAAACGTTCAGCCATGTTCTGGGCCGGCTTGGGCAGGTCTCCGCCGAGGCTATCGGGTCCGATCCGCTCCGAGAGGATTGGCTGGCCTGCTATCGCGCGGGCGACTTGATGGGCGTTTCCGGCGCTGAACTGTTGGGCGAACACATGCTCCGGGGAAAACGGGGCTTCGAAGAACGCCTCCTTGACGGTAGTCTGAACGACCAGGCCGCGCCGATTGACGGTCTCGACGTTCAACTGACACTCGATCTGGATCTTCAATGCCGCGTCGCTGATATCCTCAGCGCCGCCATCGCCGAACATCCGGATTCCACGGGCGGGAGTTGCGTGGTGATCGACGTCGAATCGCGGGAGATTTTGGCGCTCGTCAGTTTGCCCACTTATACGCGACGGGGTTTTTCCGAAGATTACGCATCGCTGCGCGACGACACCGCGCGGATGCCGCTGCTGTTTCGCGCGGTGCAGATCGAATACCAGCCCGGTTCGATTTTGAAGC
>CAZTAR010000021.1:0-20407 GCA_964611695.1 uncultured Planctomycetaceae bacterium
CATCAAGGTGCCGATTCCGGAGGGTGCGCCACAGGTCGCCGGAGACGTGCGTCTGTTGAATAGCAAGTCAGAACCCATCGCGCTGGAAAGGGCTGATAAATCAAGGCCGGCCGAAGCGCTCCTGGCGTTTCGACAGATGCTGTTCACCGCGTTTCGCGTTCGCGCGACGGATATTCATTTCGAGCCCAAGGCGGAAATCTACGCGATGCGTTTCCGTATCGATGGCCTGCTGCACCATGTCGGTGAGGTCACGTTGAAGATGGGCATGGCGATCCTCAACGTGATCAAGGTTCTCAGCGAAATAGACATCGCCAAGCGAAGTATCGTGCAGGAGGGCAACTTCGCCATTGAGTTGCCCAGTCGGCGGGTGGATTTTCGGATCAGCTTCACGCCGACCGTCCACGGGCAAAAGCTGGCATTGCGATTTCTGGATAAGGGAGCGGTCCCCGATCAGTTTGAGAATCTGGGAATGGACCTCGACTCCGTCGCGGAACTCATGCGAATCTGCGAACAAGACGCGGGAATGATCATCTTGTCCGGCCCGACGGGCAGCGGAAAGACGACCACGCTCTACACGGCGTTAAAGACGATCGACGCGAATACCCGCAACATCGTCACCATCGAGGACCCGGTCGAATACGACCTTGCCGACACGACACAAATCTCCATTGATCCGGTCCACAAGCTGACCTTTGCCTCGGTTCTTTCATCGATTCTGCGGCAGGACCCGGATGTGATTCTGGTGGGTGAGGTACGCGACCATGAAACGGCCAAAATGGCCATGCAGGCCGCGACAACCGGGCACCTGGTGCTTACGACACTCCACGCACGGGATACGGTGGGTACGGTGTTCCGCCTGCTTGATCTTGGGGTGGAGCCGTTCCTGATCGCCAATGCGATTTCGATGTGCATCTCGCAACGACTGGTGCGTATTCTGTGCCCGAATTGCAAGCGGCCCTATCGACCCGGCGCGAGCCTTGTTCGGCGGATGAACCTGGAGAACAGGCCGTATGGTGATTTCTACCAGGCGGTCGGGTGCAAGCAGTGCATGGATGTGGGGTATCGGGGGCGGATGGCCCTCTTTGAGATGTTGTCCTTCAGTTCGCTGGTTCGCGACGTGATCCTGACCTCTCCGACGATCTCCCAACTTCGCAAAGCGGCAGGGGAATGGATGTTCCAGTCACTCGCGGATAGCGGCTATCGCAAGGTCATTGAAGGAGTTACGACCTTCGAGGAAGTGGATCGCGTCTCCAGCATGGCCTGAAATCGACCTCTCGGGATGATGCGCGGGCGGCCTCTGTTCTTCGGACATGAGGGATTCGATGATGTCACCACCGGGGCTTACCCCAGCCTCCTCGCTTGGGAATGATTGAAGCGGCCAAGGAACAGCAAATGGCCGAACGACGCCCCCCCCATAGATCGACGACACAACCCCCAACCCAGGAAAACCACCTTTTCCCTTACCGCGACCGTGACGGCAGCGGCGCCACCGCCCAAATGAGACTGTAAGATCGTGTTTTTGCGGTTTTCGTGAGGCGTGTAACACCGTAGAATAGAAGTTCTCTGAAGCTGCAACGGACTTGAGCAAGCCTGGACACTCAGGGCCGAATGATTGCCAAAAGCCTTGGGTCATGGATTTCAGAAGGTGTGGGGGCCACGCGACAGCAAGCCGAAGCGTGGCGGCGGCGTCATAGGTTGTAATAGCGCCCAGAGGACGACAACCGTTGATACCAGCCGGAAGTACGAGACAGGGTGAGATTGTGGCGAACGACCCCTTTCGCCGACTGCGGTGTCAGCACCTTCGCCAGCGTGCGAACTACCGCTTCGCCAGCGTGCGAATTGTTGTATTGTCATTCAGGATTGAGTGTGGTGCCGGCCTCGAGCGTCGCATCGGTATCCACCCGGCGAATCGTGCCGTCGTTATGCCGCCGGTCGTGTCAAAAAAGCCAGGTTCCGTTGCCTCGCCGACGATGGCGTCGGCGCAGCATGCAAACGTGAAACGCCTTAGTGGAGCCAAGCGATAGGTCCCATGCCAGCTACCACGATTTCCTCGTTCTACCAAGAAGTATCTCTGCTCGCGGCTTTGCCGGAAAAGGGCGGTTACTTCAGCATCGTTTCGATCATCCTATTCATGCTGTGTGTCGTGCTATGGGCATACAGTTCGGCCTGGGTCCGCAAGGACATGCAGAAAAACCGCTCGATCAAGGGTCCCTGGATCGGCGCCGTCTGCAGCGCGGGAGCGCTCTGCTTGGTGATATGGCTCGTGGTTCCGATCTTCTGGATCGGACTGATATTGTTCGCGGCGGGTTTCGGCGGGACTTTCATCGCTTTCGCGGTCAAGCACAATCAAATTGTCGCCCCTGCCAAGTCGATCCTCACGAAGGCGCATTTGGATCGGGTGATGAAGGGCTCGAAGAAGGGAGGGTCCAGCAAGGTTGAGGATACCTCCAAAGATCGAACTCGAATAAAGAATCATGCGGGCAAGGCTCCCAAGTGGCCGTCCAATTCGGCGGAACGGGAAGCTTATCAGACTTTGCAAGACCTGATGTTCGATGCGATTTGGCGTCGGGCCAGTGACGTCCGCCTCGACCTCGTCCCGGGAAAACCGGTGAAGGTGGTCTACAAGGTTGACGGCGTGGAGCGTGCGCGGGAACCGGTCGCGGCGGAAATGGGGCCGGGGCTGTTCAAGCACTTCAAGACAATCGCCGGCATGGATCCCGAGGAACATCGCAAGCCACAGGAAGGCCGTTTTCAGGCTGCAATCGGCGCTGAAGGCCAATCGGAAAAGAATGCCGATGTCGCCGCAAAGACGCTGGGGAGCACGGCCGGCCAGCGGATGCTCCTGAATCTCTTCACCGAAGAGAGTAAGTTCCGTGTGCAAGACATCGGATTGACTCAGTCTCAGATTAGTCTATTCGAGAAGCTTGTCGCCGCGCCTAAGGGTGTGTTGATTTGCAGCGGTCCCCGGGGAAGCGGGACCACAAGCACCCTCTATGCAATCCTTCGGTCGCACGACGTCTTCATGCAGCATATCCATACGCTGGAAACAACCAAGGCGATGGACCTGGAAAACATCACCCAACACGTGTTTAACTCCAAGGCGAGTGACGTGACTTTCGGCAATCGATTCCGGTCGATTCTGCGAATGGACCCGGACATCTGTATGGCGTCGGACGTCCCGGATGCCGAGACCGCGGCCCACGCGGCCGCTGCCGCCAAACAGGGCAAAAAAATCTACCTCGGCATGCAGGCGCGGGATTGCTTCAGTGCCTTGAGACATTACCTGGAAGGTGTCGGCGATCCTTCAGCAGTTGCATCAAGCCTGCTGGCAATCAGCAACCAGCGGCTGGTGCGGGTGTTGTGCCCGGAGTGTCGCGTGGCTTACAAGCCGGACCCCAAGGTGCTCAAGAAGGGCAACCTACCGACGGATTCGAACCGTCCGTTCTATCGACCGCCGAACCCCAACGAGATCGAAGTGAATAAACAGGGTGAACAAGCGGCGTGTCCGGTTTGCCAGGGCTCGGGTTTCCTCGGCCGCACGGGTGTTTTTGAGATTCTGTACATCGATGGCGAGCTCCGAAACCTGATCGCAAAAGGCACGCCCCTGCCGACACTCAAGGTGGAAGCGAGAAAGCGGAAAATGCACTATCTCCAAGAGGTGGCGTTGCAGAAGGTCTACGACGGCATGACCAGTATCAACGAAGTGCTCCGCGTCACGAAGGAAGGTGTGGCGAAAACTCCGAAGTAAGAATTGTTGGTCATTAGCTATTAGCTATTAGCTATCAACTGTTAGCCCTTAGTTATTAGTTGTTAGCTATTCGCTTTTAGTTATTGGCTGTCGGCCTTGAGCAGTGGACGCGGTTTCAGTTGTGGTTCTGACACCGCTGGGACGGATGGATGAGGGAGGAACCCAAAACACTAACAGCTAAAGGCTAACAGCTAACAACTGATAGCTACTAGCTCAGATCTGTTTTCAGAGACGAGAGGCTGCCCGATGCTCTTATCAATCATCGCCGGACTCATGGTAATTCTCGTTGCCGCCTTCTGGGTTTACCAGGGTTTCTTCAATTCACTCATCATGCTCCTGGACACCATCGTGGCATGCATGGTTGCCTTTGGCTTCTACGAAGCCCTTCACGGAGTTTGGGCAGATTCCGCCGCCATGCAGGGCATCGGCCAGCCGATTGCCTTGATGTTGATCTTTGTGGCTTCCCTGATTGTGCTCCGAGTCGCAACGGATAAACTCGTCCCCGATGGCCTCACTTTTCAACTACACCTCGACCGTGCGATGGCAGGCGCGTGCGGTTTCTTTACCGGCATGATCCTCGTCGGCACAGGTTTGGTCGCGGTTCAGATGCTACCGACAGGGCCATCAGTCCTGGGTTACAGCCGATGCGTGGCGAGTGCCGACGGCAGACTCGTCACGAAGGGCCTCGGCTTGCGATCCGACGCTTTCACGGTCGGCATGGTCAACACGCTTTCCGCGGGGAGTTTCAGGGGGAGCAACCCCTTCGGCCAAGCCAAGCCTGCACTACTGGACGAGTTGTTCTCGCGACGCGCGGTTCCCCAGGTTGGTGCGCGTGTGTGCGTTCCGAATGACTGCCTGCGTGTCATCGCCTACTGGGAGACCACCCAGATCAACGAACTTACCCAAAGGATGGTTGGAGATGGACTCAAGCGAGATTTCACGCCGGTCGGGCCGGAGGGTTTTGGCAAATTCCTGGTATGTCGCGTTCAACTGAGCCCCAGTGCCGCCCGACAGGATGACCAGCGGATTCGTTTTCGCGTTCCGCAGTTTCGTCTCATTGGGCCGCCACCCGCCGGCGATGGGGAAGATAATCCGGCGACCGAGTTGATCTTGGCGTGTGGCATGAGCGACCTGTATACGCACAAGGATCTTGGACCAAAAGAGATTGAGCCGGGTCAGGCGAGTAAGCTGGTGCGGTTCAATCCGGAAACAGACCTGATCCTCGGACCCGAAATAGCCAAGTCCATCCAACAGGGCGCCAAGGGCTACGAGTTCGACGTAGTCTTCGAAGTCGACCGGGGCTTCGTACCCTGGCACATCGACTTCAAGGACGGCGGGATCGCTGAGATCACGCGAGGCATGCTCCGGAAGGAATCACCCGGGCCTCCCGGTTCGGGCGCCGGCAGTGTGCCAAGCAAGCCGGCCGCCAACCGTAGCCAGAGTGCCGCCGAGGTCGGCGCGGCGCCGGCGGGGCGCACACATTTTGCCGACGCCATCGAGGAACGCACAGGCGTTTCTTCGAAGCTCCCCATTCCGCTCGACGGAAGCGTGTCGTTCGTCGCCAAGAGCCTGCGTCATGGTAAGCTGGACGAAGGACACTTCTGGGTAACCCTCCCGGAGGACCCTGAAGCGGCCTCTTCTCTCGTCACCGAATTCGCCGTCCCCAAAGGCAAGGTGATGGTGCAGGTCGGTGCGGAACAGAACATGCCCGAGAGCCTTTTCGGCAAGGCACTCAACTATGCCGCAGCGGTCGCTTCGCAGATCAGCATCACGACATCGGACGGACAGCAGTACTACGCCCAGGGCGTCTATTCCGCCGCACCCGTCAGTGGCAAGATGATCTTTGAGATTCAGTATTGGCCGAATTCCGAGATGCCGGAGCGTTGCTTGAAGACCCACGAGCCAAAGAAGCTGACCACGCAACTCATGGAACAAGCAAGCCCCGAGTCGCGGAAGTTCGGCTACATCTTTCTGGTTGAACCCGGCGTGGAAATAATGAGTTTTTCACCGATCCAGAACAAATCGCAGACACTCAAGATCAGCGTGCCAGGCTGAGACGGCAAGCACGCTCCCTCCCCCCTCCGAACTCAGACGCATTCCCGCCGTTGAATTGTGTCTCGTCTTACGTCTTGGTGTACAGGTACTCACCGAGATCGTCGATGGTGCGTTCGAGATGTTCGATGGTTCCCTTCTGGGCCGAGGCTTCTGCAGCCATCACGTCGCGCGCCGAGATGAGGCCGAATAGTTGCCCGTCCTCGACGACCGGCAAGTGACGGATTCCTTTTTCACTCATCGCGGCGCGGCACTCGGTAATGGTACTGTTTCGATGACAGCAAGACATCGTGGTTGTCATCATGTCGGCAACCGTGATTTCATCCGGCGAGCGTCGAAGCGAAACGACTTTGGTGAGGATGTCGCGCTCGCTGAGGATGCCGATGACCTTCTCGCCTTCCAGGACCACCAACGCGCCGATCTTCAGGGAAGTCATGATGTCGGCGGCTTCGCCGGCGCTGGCGGTGGGGGCGATCGTCTTAACGTCACTACCTTTGGTTTCGAGAATGGATCCTGCCGTTTCCATGCGAAATCTCCAGTGAAGTGTAGGACGCCGCCTGCGCCCATCGCCTGGAGCATAGGCAATCGACTGGAAAATGGCAAAGAAGAAGAAAAAAACAGGCAGCATTGTGCATGCAGAGCACCATGCCGACCCGTTTTCCGGGTCTCACTTCGGGCATGGCACGTGGAAGAAAGAGGTGATATAAAGCCTGGATGAACCACGAGGATAAATACCATCATCGGCATCTTGAATGCGGTATTGAACTCGCCGCTCAGCCGATCGCGGGTCGCGGGACCGTCGCCTACGAAATCCGGGTCCTGACCGGGCTGGTCGCGGAGCCGGAGGACAAGCTGGGCCTCGCCAGGCTGGTCGAAGAAACAATCGGAAAAGGCACCCCCAAGTACACGGCCCAGGAACTCTCAGACGCCTTTGACGCCATCGGCGCCAGCAGCTCGTCCGGTGTCGGGCGGGAGTCCTTCGCCTTTCGTTGCAGCTGTCTTCCGGAGTATCTTTCCGACGCGCTCGCACTCCACGGCGAGATGCTGCGAAGCCCGACCTTTCCGGAGGAGTTTGTGCGCGTGGCAGTGGACCTTGGCCGACAGGAGTTGACCGCGCTGGAAGACGAACCCAGCGAGTTGGCCAGGAAGTTCATCACGCCACATGCGTATGGCCCCTTGTTGGGAAGGCATGAGTTGGGGACGAACGAGACGTTGGACCGGATCACCCGGGATGATATCGTCTCCTTCTGGCAAGCACAGTTCGCAGCCGCTCGAATTCAAGTGGCAGTTGCAGGGGCCGTGGATGTGGACCGCGTGGCGGATCAGCTCGAACAATTGTTCGCCGGATTCGGCAAGGACGATGATGACGGCAGGACTGCGTATGAAGTGGTGTTCACGCCCGGCGTACACCATCATGAGAAAGCCTTGGAACAAGAGCACGTCCTGATCTGTTGGCCAGGCTCCACAATCACGAGCGCGGATTACCCCGTCGAACGCGTCGCCATGGGGATTCTTGGCGGCGGGATGAGTTCGCGGTTGTTCACGGAGGTCCGCGAGAAACAGGGTCTTGTCTATTGGGTGGGGGCTTGGGATGAACATCCGCGCGACGCGGGGATGACCTTCATGGGCGCGTCGACGACGCCCGCCCGCTGTGACCAAACGGTCAAGGTGATGTTGCGAGAAGTGGATCGATTGGCGGAAGATGTCACGGAGGCTGAGCTGTCCAGGGCGAAGATCGGGATCATCGCCAAGTCTCAGACGCGTGGCGACATCACGCGAATGCGGATGGCCGAGTTGAGTAGCGATCTGTTCCACTTCGGGCATCCGGTGCCGCTGGCGGAGAAGAACAAACGCGTGTCCCAGGTCACGGTGGATGATGTCCGACGGTACCTTACGACCTATCGCCGGGACAAGTTGTGCATCCTGACGCTGGGTCCACGGAAATTGGAAGCCGCGTATTGAGTTGCGAGAGCGAACGCGATGTCTCCGTGGGATGTCTCCGTGCGGTGGGTTCGAGAAGGGATTCTCGCACCAGGGTACCGGTTCCGCTGGTTCGAGAACCCCTTCTCGCACCAGGGTTGAAAGAATCTTCGCGCCAGCGTTACCACCGGCGACACGCCGGTGCCACAAATGGTCGTCAAGAGCAGATTGCTGGAAGCAGGTAATCATAAGATGAAGTCGAACGGTTTTGTGGAACATACGCTGGCAAACGGTCTGCGGATCGTCATCGAACCGATGTCGCATGTGCAGAGTGTTGCGGCCGGCTTTCTGGCCCGGACAGGCGCGCGAGACGAAACACCGGAACTCGCCGGGGTGTCGCACTTTGCGGAGCACATGTGCTTCAAAGGCACGCGCAAGCGAGGTTGGCGAGAGATCACCCTGGACTTCGACAACATGGGGAGCATGTACAACGCCTATACGTCGAAGGAGCGAACATTCTACTACGGATGGGTGCCTGTCGAGAACTTGGAGAAGCAACTCGAACTACTTGGGGACATGATGCGGTCGGCCTTTCCGAGTGAAGAATTCGAGATGGAGAAGAAGGTGATCTTGGAAGAGATCGCCATGTCGGACGATCAGAGCGACCATCGCATCTATGACCTGATCCACGAGCACGTCTATACCGGGCACCCGCTTTCGTGGCCGGTGCTGGGAACGCGGGACACGATTACGAACCTGACGCGTGATCAACTCTTCGGGTATTTCCAGTCTCGCTACCATCCAGGCAACCTGGTGATGGTCGTCGCCGGCGCGGTCGAGCCGAAGGTTGTCATCGAGATGGCGGAACGGCTTTGCGGTGATTGGCAAGCATTGGCGCCCCGACCGGATCGTGTAGCGCCGACGACGGCGCAAGCGGGCACCTTTGTCACACAGACCGATCGCTTCAACCAACAGGCAATCGTGTTGGCGTATCCCGCCCCATCCGCTGAGGACGACGCGAGAGAAACGGCCGATGTTTGCGCGGCGGTGATCGGCGGGCACAATTCCCGATTTTTCTGGAACATCATTCAGGCCGGTCTCTCGCCGCACGTGGCGATGGGGCGAATTGACTACTGCGATGTCGGTATGATGATGTCGTTCGGCTTCTGCGAGCCGCCCAATTCGGAGCGGTTGTTGGACGCGATACGAGGCGAGATCAATAAGGTGATCACGGAAGGGGTCCGCGAGGAAGAGGTGCAACGTGTGAAGAACCGCACGCGGACAGCACTGGCGACGGAAGCGGAGGCGCCCTTCAACCGCCTAACGCAGCTTGCCGACGACGTGGATGTCCTTGGCCATCCGCGGACCGTATCGGAGCGACTGGCGGCGGTCGAAAAGGTAAGCGTGATCGGGATCCGCGAGTACCTTGAGGCTTGGCCCATGAGCGGCCCCGGATGGCTGACAAGCCTCGGTCCGAGGGATTGGCCGAAGGTGTAAGGAAGCCAGCTTACAAGTCGCTTTGGGCAATCGCATGTGGCACAGGCGTCCCGCCTGTGAATCGAACAGATGTGTTGCCCCGGCGGCCGATCTGTGCATCTACCGGCGAAACGCCGGCGCCAAAGTCCTGCCAGGGGGTGCAATGGGGTCCGAGTTTCTGAAAAACCTGCAAGAATGTGCTGAAAATGAAATTGTTTGCCGATTCGACAGTATACCTGTTTTGATCGGGTATGACTTGGTCTGAGGCGAAAGATGTCCGACGCGTCCGTAGAGAAGAACGGTTCCAATGTGGGGAAGGGGTCATCCCGCGCGCGGAGCGGCTCCGGTTCCGAGCCGTTAGTCAAACTGGCGTCCGTGCACCCTCTGGGAACGGGACCAGGCGTTGGCGGCAGACAGTCTCTTCCGGCCGATCGTCCTGGTGCGTTGCCACCCTCTGCCGCGGTGGATGCGCCAAGCTCGCGGGCGGTGGCCGGGTATGTTATCGGCTTCTTGCTCGTGATGGTGGGCGCGATCGCGGCAGTGCTTCCCCATGAAACATGGGCCCATTGGTTGGCGTTTGCGGGAGAGCCCTGGACCGGCGAGTTTTGCCGCTGGGGAGGGCTGAGCCTGTTATTCGTTGCCGGGGTTTCTTTCTTGCCTTCGAGGCCGATCTTCGTCCTGCTCACGGCGGCATCGTTCCTTCTGGTGGCCTACAGCGCGAACGCGATGACGGGTTCGGCACTGGCAGACTCGGTCGTAGAATTCACCGGTAGCGAACTGGTATTTGCGGTTGCAGTGGTCGTGTCGCTGGCCCTGGGTTACCTGATCCACACCGCACCGCGCGTCGCCCCTCCAAGCATCCGTGGGATTATCGGGCTGCTCGTCGTTGCGTTGGCCGGCCTGGGCACCGTACACGGGTGGTATGAGGCGGCAATTGTGAGTCTGGGACCGAAGCTGGGTTCGGGCATCGCGGAGTTTGTCTCGCAATGGGGCGAGGAATGCACGTGGGCGGTCGTGTTGATCCTCACGGCCGTCGGCGCGGCCTCTTCTCGCACGAAGCCTATTTACTTCCTCAATGCAATCCTATTGGGATCGCTGGCCTATTACTGTGTCCTTTCAGGCATGGAGCAAATGGTCGAATTCCCCGAATTCGGCAGGAGCCTGCCTGATGTCACTTGGGAAAACGTGGAACTCTGGCGGTGGGTGGCGGCAGGCGAGTTGGTCCTGCTGAGCATGATCCTGTTGTACCAGGCCTTAGGGATTGGTGGTTTTACCCTCGCGACCGCTTTCGCATGGATGTTCATGGCGCTGAGCCTCTATGGTTCGCTCGGTTCGTTTTCATGTCTGCGTATTCTTTCCTCCGCAGTCTCTGGGCATTGGGCCGGGAGCAGTGGAACCGTGGGCACCACAACCAACCCGCTATCCGGCATAGGAATGCCCTTCCAGCCGGAAGGAAATGGCCTCACGACCACGAAGCCGGAAATTTCACCCGCCACGACATCGCGTACCTCTGGCAGGATGATGCAAACTTCCAACTCACCGGCCTCTGCAAATCCTGGGTTGGTCCGACAACAAACCGTTGGAGAGGTCACACGACAAGTCTGGCTACTATTGACCGCGATTCTGGCAGGCGTCATCGGCATCACAGGACTTCGCATGTTGTCTCTGCCTCTGGGGCTGAGGCTGCTACTGCTCTGTGGATTCTGGGTGGCGACGGCGCTCGGTTTGGCGTTTCTGGTTTCGATTGCGCCAGATCGTGGCGAGGCGAAGTTGGGCCAATGGCTGATGCTCTGGACACAGTCGAAGTGCCATGTATACGGAGTTTGGGTCGCGTTCATCGCGACGATGGCCGTGGCGGGAAGTTGGGCGATGCTGGATAAGGGCGCCGCCGATGCTTGGGCGCAGGCAAGCATCTATACTATCTTCGGGGGAACGTTACTCAGCCTCATGGGGGTCGCGATTCTGATCCGCTTCGGCGGATTTCCGCCGTTGCCGATTTGGACGTATGTGGCGATCGCGGTTGGACAATCATACCTGGCGTGGGTCCTGTTGATGCACCTAAGCACGCACGCACACCGACGCCAGTTGCGAACAGTCATTTGAGAATTGGCATTACCACATCCGACATGCCTGGAGCCGCAAAAAGACGCGATCCTGGCACACGCAACGCCCCCGGCCTTGGCCATGGCCGGAGGGTTCGTTCTCGAACATCTCAAAGCCCCTCCCCGGCCAAGGCTGGGAGCTTACGGGCAAGACATGGTGCCCGCACATCGACGTTGATCTTAGCGATCCTCTGTTTTCTCGCGATCCCGACAGGTTGCAGCGTGAGTGATCTCGCGACGATGGAACGGTCCCGACATGGCCTAGTGATAGTCTTGCCCGGCATCGAAGGGCGAAGCATGTGGAACGTCAACATCGCCCGCGGGCTCGACGAAGGCGGTTTCCAAGGGGCGATCGAGATATTCGATTGGGGAACAGCGGTCCCCGGTGGGGCGATCATCAACCTCACGGACCTGGAACGAAACCGCCTTGTTGCCCGGCAGATCAAGCGCCGGATCATGCAATACCGACGGGAGCAGCCCGGGCGACCGATCCACTTGGTTGGACATTCAGGCGGCGCGGGGGTAGCGCTGTTAACGATCGAAGAACTGCCGCAAGACGCGCCTCTGACCAGCGCGATCCTTCTCGCGGCGGCGGTCAGCCCGACACACGATCTTTGTGATGCGCTTCGCCGCACCGAGTTCGGCATATTCAACTATTACTCTCCCTATGACCAAGGCTTTCTGGTACTGGGAACGGGGATTTTCGGGACTATCGACCGGCAACATGGACCGGCAGCCGGAGCGGTCGGTTTCAAAAAACCAGCGAACCTGGATGAATACGGGGTGGCCGCATATGGGAAGTTGCATCAGATCAAGTGGACGTCCGAGATGCGAAGGCACGGACACTATGGCGGCCACATGGGGTGGGCGTCGCGAGAGTTCGTGCGTGATGTCCTTGCACCACTCATCACCAGCCTGAAACCGATCCGGCGGTCGATTCCAAGCGGCAATCCCGAGGCCGAAAATGTCGGCCGCGCCGGTGGCGAGGAGAAGACTCACAGAGGTTTGCGAGGGGGAACACGCTCGGGAGAAGTGGAGAGGAAACTCGACGAGAAGCCCGATAAGAGAGAGCGACTTGTTCCAGGTGTGGCTCCCGCGAATGGTAATCCAAACACGGTTCCCACGAATGGCGATTCAGTCGACGGCGGCAGACGCAAGCACCGGAACAGTCAGGATTCACCTGAGGCGCCCGGCCAAAAATGAGATGGCATTGTCATATCAAGAGAAACTTGTGCGAAAGAATCGCGTGAGTAGTTGTAAGGCAGGTATCTCGCTCGCTAGAATAGTCGGGTTGATAGGGGATGGAAAGCGACCGTTTCGGAGATGAAGCGGAGGTGCCCGATTGTGGCGCCGTTCTGTTCAGGTACGCCGGCCTTCCCCTTCATCGCAAGGGCGAGAGTAACTATGGATACGGCTGTATCACACCCACGCATTTTATTGCTGTCGAAGCCGGGGGCGAGTAGTGACAAGATTCTGTCACAGCTGCCCACGGAGGCGGACATTCGCGTTGTCAGTTCCTTTGACGAAGCTTTGTCGGCGCTTCGCCAAGGTCCCTTTGACCTCGTGGTCAGCGACCAGGGTGATTTCCTCGCTTTGGAGCGGGCGGCCATGAACCAACAGGCCGCGGTGATCCTGGAGTCGATCGGCCAGGGCGTGTGCATCATCGATCCCAAAGGGCGCCTGATCTGGGCCAACCCGAAGATGAAGAGCTACCCGGACGATCTCGTGGGACAGGTGTGCGATGTTTGCATTCGTACCTTCGGCGCATCAAGCGATCAGGACAAGGGCAAGCCTTCCCACCACCGGGCGAGGCGATTCAGTCTTTCCGCGGAAAGCGATCAATATTTTGATGTGACAGTCACGCCCGTGGTAAACCACAATGAGGAGGTGACGCAGGTCACGGCGGTCGTCTGGGACGTCACGTTCAGCCGGCGTCTTCAGCGCAAGATCGATGCGATCGATCTTGCGGGCCGTGAGATGGTCCAATTGGACGCCGAAGCCATCGCCGGCATGAACGTGGAAGAACGTATCGAGCTATTGGAGGAGAAGATCCTCAGCTACATGCATGAACTCCTGGAGTACGACAACTTCGCCGTGCTCCTCGTCGACAAGAAGACCAACCGCCTGGAGATCGTCCTACAACACGGAATGTCGGAGCGGACAAAAGATCTGGACATCTTCGCGGTTCCCGAGAATAACGGAATCAGCGGCTACGTCGCCGCGACTGGGCGCAGTTATATCTGTCACGATATCTCGAAGGATTCACGTTACCTCCAGGGCCTCGAAACCGCGCGAAGTTCCCTGACCGTGCCGTTGCGGCTCCATGACAAAGTGATCGGCGTGTTCGACGTCGAGTCGGACGGCCTGGCGGCGTTCAATGAGGACGACCGCCAATTCGCGGAAATCCTGGCCCGCTACATTGCGATCTCGCTCAACATGTTGGACCTGCTCATCATTGAGCGATACGAATCAACAGGTCAACTCGCGGAGGACGTGCGCGGCGAGATCGCCGGCCCGTTGAATGACATCATCACCGAAGCCAGCACGCTCATGGAAGAGTACATCGGCAACGATGATCTGCGCCACCGGCTCAACGCCATTTGCGATCATGTCGGTGAAATCAAAACCACGCTGAAAGAGGTGGCCACTTCACCGGCGGGAATCCTTGGACGCCGCGGCGTCGAGGCCGCCAAGCGCGATCCGCTTCTCAGCGGGAAGCGGGTGCTGGTTGCCGATGATGAAGAGATCATTCGCGAAACAGTGGGCGGCGTTCTGAGTAAGGCGGGGTGTGAGGTCGAAACTGCTTCGGACGGCGCCCGGGCAATCGCGATGCTCGAAAGCCGGCGATACGACCTGGTTCTCGCCGACATCAAGATGCCGAACAAGAGCGGCTATCAAGTATTCGCAGCGGCCCGCGATATCGACGAGCAGGTTGCCGTAATCCTCATGACCGGCTTCGGATACGACCCCAACCATTCGATCGTTCGGGCCAGGCGAGAGGGACTGACCGCTGTGCTCTTCAAGCCCTTCAAGGTGGATCAATTGCTCGCGGAAGTACGCACGGCATTTCAGCCCCAATCTTGATTGTCTCAATCCTTAACATGCCTTGACTCGGGGAAATCGCATTCTCAGGTGATTGCCCCTTTTCACGACAGACCGTTTCCATACGACCGGGGACCACGCCCAATAACCGGGCTCGTCGCACGACGGTTCAATTTCATGAGTCCGATTTCGCGAGAATGTGATTGGGATAGTTCCCGGACATATCCACGGAATGCGGCATTTGCGGCCTGACACGTCAACACGTTAAGATAGTACGGGTGTCTACTGAGGTCGGGTTGTAGGTCCGTGGGTTGTCAGACACCCTCTGACTGGGAACCACCCATGAAGCTTCGATGTCCACGCTGCCGCAAAAAGCTTTCAGTGCCTGACAAGCACGCTGGAAAGGCTGTGAGATGTCCCGCGTGTAACTGCGCGCTCCAGGTTCCCAAGTTGCAGGCGGCCATCGGGGGACAGGTTCAAGACGAGGATTTGGATCTGGGCAGTTTCGCGGATATCGAATCTCAGAGTGCCGTTCTTTCAAGACGCGAATTGGCGAGAGCGACAGCCGCCGAGAATAAGAAACAACAGGCCGACCCCACCATCCGCGTTTGTCCTAACTGCAAGAAGAAAGTTCCCGTGGATGACCCCTATGCGGACTTGTTGTGTTCGCATTGTTGGGAACCGATCCCGGCAATGATCAAGGGGAAAACCGCCCCGAGTGCGGAAATGGAGCAGCGGCTTGCCGCCAAGCGAGGACAGGGCCCAGGGGGCTTCTATCCGGAGTTGGCATCTTGTATCACCTATCCGATACAAGCAGTGGGTTCTTTGATCACGGCCGCGATCGTGGCGGTTGCCGCGGGGCTCGTGCCTGTTGGCGTGATGACCGGTGCCACGAAACTCATGGCGCAATCTACCGTTGGCACCGCCGGCGGTGTGCACCAGGGTGATCTTTCCGGAACCACGCTTGTCCTGTTGGGCATTTTTGGGGCGGAGATCTTCATCTTCTCGGCCGTGGCGATGCATGCCTTTCTCGACGTCGTCCGCTCAACGAGCATCAGAAACGACCGGCCGCCCAATCTCTCGTGGTCACCCAGAGAGTGGGGCAGCAGCTTCATCGCGTACCTGGTTTTGACCTGCTACTACGCCTTGATGTCTTACCTGGTGGCGTCGATTGCCGTGGATCGTGACATCGCGGAATGCCTCTTAAAGAGTTCGGGGGATTTCAAGGGATTGCTGGCGTCGGGGGGGCCGGGCTTGGTTGCCGGCCTGGTCGCAGTTTCTTCCATTATCCCCATGAGCCTGATCGGCATTGCGCTGGGTTCGATCACACAGGGGCTCAACCCGATGAATGTGTTGAAGTCCATCGGCCAGACGCATGCACACTATGCCTTTTTGGTTGTGTTGCTGTCGGTCTACGTCGTCTCGTTCGGAGCTGCGTTCGCGGCCATTCTGTTCGACTGGTTCCTCCCGCAATTTGACCTGATGGTGGCCGGCTCCAAGGAAGGCGATCTTGTTCAAGTCGGTCTGGCGCTGTTGGCCTGGGGCGTCGTCATGGGCTTCTTCTTCTACGGCACGTACGTGCTGGCCCGACTGCACGGCCTGTTCGCGCGGGCATTCCGCAAGGACCTCCAGTTCGGAATGTAGTAGTCCGAGCTTCGCCCGTAGCGTCCGCCCCCGTGTCGGACGTCTCTGCTGTAGCGTCGGCCCCCCGTGGCCGACGAGGAGCACGAGTCGTCTGCTGAATGCCATGCTCTCACGCGACACAGTCGCGAGTAAGCATGTCGAATGCTGAGTGAATACACCTATGCAGTTCGGCCAAACCGCAGACTCTCGCCATCAAGACTTGTCGTCACTAGGATGGCGCGAGAGCTTCGCGCAACGATGGACAGCTCCAGCGAAGGACAAGACGAGGATTACCATCGCAACCATCCAGCTCGCCAACAGGGAAAGACTATCTGAGCGTATCACTACTGGCGCGAGAGCAACACCAAGTGCTATGCAGATTCCCAACACCCATGCGCCACGCCTTGCCGGGCTCCCTGCAGGACGCGGCGGCGTTTGCTCCTGGATGCAATCTCCACACTCGGGACATATGCCACTTGTGTTCCCGGTGAGGTCATACCCGCATTTCTGGCAATGGCCGGCAGGTATAGCTGCCTCTCGATACGCCAACATGAACAAGGCCGCCCCCACAATCGGACCCAGCGGCACGACCAAGCAGAACACGTAGTTGAGCTCAATGAAGACCATTACTACAAAGTAGTACATCACGGCCGCGGGAACACACCTAAGGAGGCACCGATGCCCCCGCACGACCCATCCTATGAGAACAGCAGCCAGCGGGGCGCCGAAACAGAACAACGTGACGACCAACATTTCGCCGGTAAAGAAGACCTCAAGAGATTGAGCGAGAACCTGAACGCTAGGCATAACCAATCACCCTACCCGCCCGACACCCACAGCCGGTGAAGGCTTGGGCCCCAGTGCTTCGCAAACACACCCACCTGAGCCTCGCTGGTTCAAACGTCGACCTCACGCAGTGCAAGCGTCCGAACCGCCCGACGGAGGCGGCGGTGACTGTCGAACAGTGTGGTGAAGTCCGACTCTCGTTGGCCGCCCTTCGCCCTGACGGTCTCGAACAATAGTCGCTTATCCTGCTTGGGCCACTTGGCCACACCGGGCAGGAGGAGGATCAACGGGCTCCATCGTTCCCAGGCGAGTCGCTCACCGGCCGAAAGCCTGGACAGGCGTCGTAGGCCGAGCAGCTTTGCCGCATCGCGAGAACAGTCCTTACCCGCCCGATGGCGATCCGCTCCGAAGCGTTCAGCCAAGAACCGCGTAATGTGAAGCCCGACGTTGGCCAGCGGCAACTCGCCGATGATGTCTTTGCGCGGCCGCGCCAGGTGCAGATAAACGTTCTCCGTCGCCAATCGTCGCAACGTCTCGGGACTGGAGCGATGAGCTGGATCGGTTCGCATGTGCTTGAGTTCCCTGCGCATGGTGCGCAGGTACGAAGCAGCCTTAGGCCGATACCCGAGCTTCTGGTAGAACCACCAGGCGCCGGATCGGACCGCGTCTTCGTTATCCGCGCCGAGTTGGTAGGGATCGATCACAAAGGTGTTGAAGCCAAACACGCGCTTGGCAATGGCGAGGGCCCACACATACACCCTCGCCGCTTCTCCGGCGCGGAACGTATCGAAGATCGTGAAGGCGATCTCGGCGGAATTGAACAGCCCGGTGTAGGTGCCGTAACCTATCGGCACGCCGTTCTTCAGCACGAGGAATCCGTAAAGGGATTCGAGCAGGAATCGTCGTTCAGGAATGACGCCGATGAAGGCGAACTGATACCCGTCCGCACAGCGAACGAGCCGAACATCTCTGCAATCAGCATAGGCAAAAGCATCAAGGTCTCGGTTTCGGGCGGCCATGGCGCCACGCGCCAGATCGACGAGGGGGCGCCCTTCCCGTGAGCTCAACAGTCGTGCCGACTCCGGCAGACGCCGGACCTCCTTTGATAATGACGGACGCAAGCGCCGAAGTGGGGTCGCCTGACATACAACATCCCCTTTGGGATATTTTTCACGCGTGCGCGCGGGCGTATCCAGCCCTGGTGCCAAATGCAATGGCACTTCAATCTCCTCGAACAGAATCTCGCGTGCGAACGAATCCAACCCCGTGTGTTCAAACCTGCGCAAGAGGAAAGAGGCATCCGTCTCGCGTGGCCCCTTGAGTCGATGAAGCCATTGCCGCAACTCGAACGCATAGGCATCCAAACCAGGCATCTCGCAATGAAGTGCCAGCAGCGGCAACAGGCTTTCGAGTCGCTGGGCTCGTTCGTCCTGCTCAAATCCAGCCCAGTCGATTGTCAGGTTCGCACGCCATCGCTTGGCCACCCACAAAGCCGTCGCCTCGAAAAACGAAAACCTAATCGATGTGCCTGCGATGCCGGAGTTGACCAAGGCTCGGTGATGTTTTCGTAGATCACTTCGCCGCGCGAAGCCGGCCAACATCTTCTCAATCTGCGCGAGGACCTGAGGGCTGTCGGGATATGCCCGCAGGAAGCAAAGCGTCTCGTGTAGAAGAAGGACATCTTTCGCCCCGGGAAGTCGATGTGTTTGGAGGAACTTGAGGAGATCGAGTTTTCGATCGCCCGCGCCATCGCCGAATCGGGTTTTGTGTCGATCCAGGCTCCTCAGGAAGCTCACAGTTCGGTCGGCCATCTCGCGATTCCTCGCCCTTATTGTGGATTACTCACCGCTGGGTGTCGCAGTGCACGGATTGTAGTTTGGCCGACTTCCGGATTCACGTGGCAATCACGAAGCCAGAGCCGCGTGTGCCAACAAAAGGTCTGCGTCTCCACGAAGACCTTCAATATGACGGATAACAGATGCCCTGACGACCGCGGCTCCGATCCGCTCAACGCTCCTCAAAGGGGCCCTCAGCACGTTTAAGTCGGACGCGGAAAGACCATGACACTGAAATCAGCGGACACGGCCTGAGGCGGATAACAAATATCGTTGGAGGCCCGGCTCAATCGCGGTTATAATCCGCCACTTAATGTGGACCTTTGGTGGGCCGTGTGCGCGATTTTTCGCTGCGAGATTCGACAATGGAATGTATTTCCATCATCAACCAGAAAGGCGGCGTCGGCAAGACGACGACGACCGTGAATCTGGGCGCCGGACTCGCGGAGCGCGGCAAACGGGTCCTCCTGATCGACCTCGATCCTCAGGGCCATTTGACGACTCACCTGGGCATCGACGCCAACGCCCGGGGGTCCGGCATCTACGAGGTTCTGACGAAGGGGCTGCCGTTCGACTCAGCCATTCACGAATGCTCGTCGAGACTCTCAGTCATCCCGGCACAGATCGAGTTGGCGGCTGCCGAAGTCGAATTGGCCACCGAGGTGGGTCGCGAGGTCATTCTGCGAGACATCCTCGCCACCGGCCCCCGCCCTTTCGACGTGATTATCATTGATTGCCCGCCCTCTCTTGGTGTGCTGACACTCAATGCATTGAGCGCATCGACGCAGGTGCTGATTCCTATTCAACCACACTTTCTATCCTTACAAGGTGTTGGCAAGCTATTCGAAACCGTCGCGCTGGTCGCCCGGCGCATCAATCCGCAGCTTCGTGTCGCTGGGATGGTCATGTGCATGTTCGAGTCAGGGACACGCTTGTCCGGCGAAGTCGCAGCGGACGTGTCGTCATTCCTTGAGTCGTCGCGGAATACGCCGGTTCCTTGGTGCGATGCGAAACTGCTGGAGACGCGCGTTCGGCGGAACGTCAAGCTCGCGGAGTGCCCGAGCTACGGGCAGTCCATCTTCGAGTATGCCCCCCGCAGCAACGGCGCGCTCGACTATGTCGCGCTGGCGGACGAAGTGCTCAATCACGTGCTTCGGGCCTCGGACGCAGCGGGACCGGAACAACGTATTCAAGATGACGAAACAACCGCGACGGTGACCGCGAACACCGAATCAACTCCGATCCCAAAGCCGGTTACATACGATGCGGAGGTTGTGAACAAAGAAACGGCTGGCGGCGACGTAGCGCCCGTGATCGAAGTGTCGGGGCAGGCCGAACCGGTTGACTCAGAGGCGTGCGAACCCGCAAGGAAGCCTCTTGAAAATAACTCCGAAGTGCCGAACGTGGCATCTGCGACAGTCGCTCAAACGCATGTGAGTACCGCATCGGAGACACCTGGGGAGACGCCGGAGGAGGCGTCTGGGAAGTCACCCCCGCAATCCGTCATCGATTGCGACCATGATGTTCCCACGGTCGCCCGGTAGCGACACGGAAATAGTCGCGGCATTCTTGGGGGTGGTAGACCAATGAAGCTGACGGTTTGTCCGTCCAGTTCTGATGTAGGAGCCATCAATGAAGCCGATCGGGCGTGGCACACGGACGGCGGTTTGGTTAGTCACGTGGGCCACGGCCTTTGTCACAACGCACCTTCCACCTCCAGGGACAACCACCCACCCTCTCGTCAACGACAAGCTCCTTCATTTCATGGGATTCACGGCATTGGGAATACTGACGGCCTGGCGGCATGCCGACGTTCAACGACC
>CAZTAR010000022.1:0-20404 GCA_964611695.1 uncultured Planctomycetaceae bacterium
AACGCTCGATACACTAACCCTGGAGCAACGGGCTTTCATCCCCATCTGATCACCGGCGGCGGCAGATGTCATTTCAAACCTTGAATGCTCTAAATGTTTCCAGGCGCTTTTCTGGGCAGGAATTGGCCCCAGCCGTTTTCGCCGCAGAATTTGTAGTTGTTCACGACGACCTTGCCTCGGCTGAGGGTGGTTCGGGCGAAGCCGGCGAGGCTCCAGCCTTGGTAGGGCGACCAGTCGGCGTTGGTTTCCATCTTTCGCCAGTCCACCTTGGTTTTCCTGGTCGGATGGATGATCGCGAGGTCGGCGTCGTAGCCTTTCTTGATGACACCCTTTCGGCCACCCAGGCCCATGATCTTCGCGGGGGATGTGGAGCACCGATCGACGAGTTGCCTGATTGACAGTCGCTTCTTCAACACGCCTTCGGTGTAGACGACCGGCAACAGGGTCTCCAGGCCTGGCATCCCCATGGGGATTTTCGTCCAATCGCCTTTCCACATGGCTTTCTGTTTGCGATTGAAAGTGCAGGTGTCGGTCGAGACGGCACACAGTGTTCTGTCTTTGACCGCTTTCCACAGGCGACGTTGATCCGCCGGCTTCTTGAGCTGCGGGCAGGTGGCGTAGAGGTGGCCGTCTTTACCCTTGAATCGCGAATCATCGAGTGCAAGGTATTGTGCACAGGTCTCGCCGTAGACGTTTTTGTGTCCTCTTCGCCGGGCGTCCTGGATGATCTCCGCACCTTCACCGCTGGAGATGTGGACGACGTAGAGTTTGCCGCCGGTCGCTTCGGCCCACGTCACGGCGCGCCGGATCGCCTCTGTCTCGATGAAGTTCGGCCGCGTGATGGCGTGGAGATAGGCGCCGTGTTGTTTGATCTCCTTGGGGTTGTGATGCCTTTTGATGAGTTCGTCGAGGACCCGACTGCTTTCGGCGTGAACCATGAGCATGCCGCCGAGGTCCTTCAAGGCTTCGAGCGCCTGGAACATGTCGGCATCGTCGGATTGCCAGCCTTCCGCTTCGTAGATCATGAATTGCTTGAAGGTGGGGATGCCGGCCTTGATGAGACTGGGCAATTCCGTCTTCTGCTTGTTCCAGTCGGTGATCGCGAGGTGAAAGGCGTAGTCGACACACGCGATGCCGTCGGCCTTGGCCATCCAATTGTCCACGGCCTGATGGAGGGTGTCCTTGCCGTAGGGGATTGCGAAATCAATGACGGTGGTGACGCCGCCGCGCGCCGCCGCGCGCGTGCCGCTGTTGTAGTCATCGGAAGAGGTGGTACCGCAGAACGGCAGGGCCAGGTGGACATGGACGTCTACCGCTCCAGGAAGGACATAGCAGCCGTCGGCGTCGATGATCTGTGTGCCGGTTTGGGCTGCCTTCGCAGCGAACCCCTTGCCGATGGCGGCGATCTTCTCGCCACGAATGGCGACGTCCGCCTTTTGTGACTTGTCGGCGTTGACGACGGTTCCGTTGGCAATGATGGTGTCATACGGCATGATTGGCTCACCTCCCGGCAGAAACTTCACAAATGCACCTCGATCGGAGAGCTTATTGTGCTTCAGCTGGCCAGCACGGTCAATGATGCAACGTGGCTGGGTGATTGCCACCATAAATTCAGCGATGCAGGAGGTAGCGTCGTCCCCCTGTAGCCGACGTATGCGAGGAGGGAACTTTCGGTGAATTACGTCGGCCACAGGGGGCCGACGCTACTTTTCGTTGGACTCGCGGCGACTACTGGCCGCAAGCTGCCTATGGCGCCATTGGACGAAACGAGACCTGTATCGTGAGGTGAACATCGGTTGCTGCCGGGGGGGGACCGCTTTATGATTGTCGGATTCGTCAGAACAGGCCTCGACGGGAGGACAATGCCCAAGCGTGTCGTCATTCTGGGTTCGACCGGCTCGATTGGCCGAAGTGCGTTGAGCGTTGCGGAGAGCCTGCGCGATGAGTTTGACATTGTCGCTCTGACGGCGGATTCGAACTGGGAGGAAATGGCGAAACAAGTCGCGTTCCATCGCCCGCGTGTTGCTGTGATGTCGGACCCGGCTGCGGCGGAACGGCTATCGGCGCGTCTCAAGGAATCCTCCATTGAGACCGCGGTTTGGTCAGGACCGGAATCGCTCGTGCGGATTGTCGAGGAGTCGGCGTGCGATTTTGTCCTTGCCGGCATCGTCGGTGTGGCGGGCCTTCCGGCGACGTTGGCGGCGGTGACGCGAGGACTGAGTGTCGGGCTCGCGAACAAGGAATCGCTTGTCGTTGCGGGCGAACTCATGGTGCAAGCGGCCCGTGAATCCGGCGCGCTTCTTCTGCCGGTCGATAGCGAGCATTCTGCCATCTACCAGTCGCTCCATTCAGGACGACACGAAGAGATCGAGCGTCTTTTTCTGACTGCGTCCGGTGGGCCGTTTCGGACGTGGGATCTGGAGCGGATGAAGACGGTGATACCGGCGGAAGCGTTGTGTCATCCGACGTGGGAGATGGGTCCGAAAATTACCATCGATTCCGCGACGATGATGAACAAGGCGTTGGAGATCGTCGAGGCGAAATGGCTGTTCGATGTCGAACCGGATGGTATTGAAGTCGTGATCCATCCCGAGTCGATCATCCATTCAATGGTGGCTTTTCGCGATGGTTCCATTGTGGCCCAAATGGGACGTCCCGATATGCGAACGCCCATCCAATATGCGATGACTTATCCGCATCGATTGACCGGTTGCGGAGACCGGCTGGATTTTTCACAACTCCAGCGGATGCACTTCGAGCCACCGAATATGGAGCGGTTTCCATCGTTGCGACTGGGTCACGATGCCGCGCGGAAGGGCGGCACGGCGGGCGCGGCGATGAACGCCGCGAACGAGGCGGCCGTCGCCGCGTTTCGCAAAGAGCGGATCGGGTTTTTGGACATTGTGTCGATTGTGGAAGACATCCTGAATCGGCACGCCTATGCACAACACCCCAACCTGGAGACGTTGATGCAGGTTGACGCCTGGGCACGGAAAGAGGTTTCCCAATGCTGCACGGTCTAGCAAGCGAATCGTTCCTGGTACAGGCTGCATTGCCGAGTTGGGCTTCCAGCGCCTGGTCCTTTTTTCTATTGCTGCTGGGTTTCTCGCTGGTGATTTTCGTTCACGAGCTGGGACACTTCCTTGCCGCCAAATGGGCGGGCGTCCGCGTGGACAAGTTTGCGATCGGTTTTGGCAAGGAACTGTTCGGGCGCACTCTGGGTGAGACGCGATACTCATTCAATGTTCTTCCGCTCGGCGGATATGTCAAGATGCTGGGGCAGGAGGACTTCGTTGTCGACAAGTCCGGCGAACTGAAGGTCAAGAACGACCCGGACGCGTTTACAAACAAACCCATCGGTAAGCGGATGGTCATTATCTCCGCCGGTGTCATGATGAACCTGCTGTTTGCCGCGGTTGCGTTTGCGGTGGTGGTGATGGTCGGCCGGCCGCAAGCGCCGGCGGTGATTGGCGTCGTCGTCCCTAATTCTCCCGCGGCGCGTGCGGGTTTGCAGACGGGCGACACGATCTTGCAGATCAACGGCGACAAGATCGACAGCTTCCAGGACTTGACCAGCACCATCATATTATCTGATCCCGAAGAGCCGCTCGTCATGGACATTGAGCGCGATGGAAAGCCGGTGTTGCCAAGGCCAGAGGTGAAGCCTGAGTTTAAGAAGGACGTGCGGTTGCGGCAGATCGGCATTGCGTCAGGCCAGAACCTTCGCGTGATTTTGCCTTCAATCCAGTTTGAAGAGGAACGCCTTCCGAACGAGTTGCAGAAGGATGACGCGATCGACAAGTTGGTTCTTCCGAGCGGTGAAGTCAAGCGGTTCAAGGATAAGGGGGTTTTCCGTCGGGCGATCCTTGCGGCCAGGGGAGCGCCAATCGAGCTGGTTGTCAAACGACCGAAGCACCCAGAAGCCTTGACTGCCGAGATGCTGATGCAGGCCGATCCCGATATTGAAACCTCGGAAGTACGTGTGCAGTGCCAGGCACTCTGGACGCCTTGGGCCTATGACGAACAGGACGCTGTGAGCGGCTCGCTTCTTGGGCTGGTTCCACGTTTGACGATTACGATGATGGAAGCGGAGAAGTCCTTCGCGAAGGCGGGCGTTCGGCCTGGGGACGTGCTGATTAAACTTGGTTCGGCACACTCACCGACCTGGGATGAGGTCAAAAAGATTATTCAGGACAATCCCGACACGCAGGTTCCCATCGAGGTGCGCCGCCGGCGGGAGGCGAATCACGGTCTTGCAGCGCGGACTGTGGAATGCTGCGTTTTGCATCGGGAGATGTTGATTGCCGCGGCGCGGGAAGATATTGCCAAAGCACTCGCCAAGACCGTTGAACTCGCGACCGCCGCCGGATTGCCTGACGGCGAAGTCGAGACGTTGCGGAAGAAGCTGGAGCCTTTGGGTAGCGCGAAGGCGTGGCGTCAGTGGCTGGAGCGCGTGGATGTTCATGAGATGCAACTCGTACCTAAGGCGCCGTTCGCGCTCTTTTCCAAGACCGTTCCCACGGTGGACACGGCGATGCAATGTCTGGATGAGGACCACCTCGTCGTGGCGGACATTCGCGGCACGCTGGGCGAGATCGAATCGCCCGCCAAGAAGGCAGGTATTCCCAGGTTGTCGGTGATCCTGTCTGCGGCGGGTCAGCCGGTGAGCCAGTGGTGGGAGTTGAGCGAGGTCTTTCGGCAAAACGCGGGTCGGACGATCCCGCTGACTTATCGCGTGGTGGATGAAGTGGTGACGACGAAACTCACCGTTCCGCAATGCGTATCGGCCACGCTCGGTCTTCCGCAGGGCACCCATCTTGTGAAGATTGACGGCGAGCGTTCGTGTCAGATCACACGGGAGGATGGCAAGAAGATCACCGTTGCACTGCCGGATTGGCGAGCCGTGGCGGCACTGTTGAAGGGCCACATTGGGGAGACGGTGCCGATTGAATATGTGACGCCCGAGTCGGAACGGAAACAGGCGGAGTTCGCCGTGACCGCGGACAACACGGATCCTTGGCTGCATCGGGTTCAGTTCTCTGAGGGTTTTGCCTGCTATCCTCTTTTCGAGCGGCATCCGATTCGGAATCCGATTGTGGCGGTGGGCGTCGGTTTCAAGCAGGCCTATCAGACGACCATGCAGACGATTCAGACGATTCGCCATCTTGTCATCACGCGGCAAGTCGGCTTCAGCAACGTGAGCGGTCCTGTGGGGATCTTTCGCCTGGGGAGTCAGGCGGCGGGCTCGGGGCTCATCTATCTGCTCTTCTTCCTGGCGCTGTTGTCGGCCAACCTGGCAGTGATCAATTTCCTGCCGTTGCCGATCGTGGACGGTGGGTTGTTCCTCTTCTTGTTGTTGGAGAAGATCCGGGGAGAGCCGATCAGTATCAAGACGCAGGTGGCCACGCAGATCGTTGGGATCGCGCTGATTGCCGCAGTGTTCCTGCTTGTGACTTACCAGGACATCAAGAATTGGATCGTCGGAGCATAAGGGCTCGCGCACAAATAGGTTGCACATTTCATTGGGTGCTGCGGGTGTCTTGCCCGCGCGGTTACGGGCGAGACGCCCGTACCACCCTCTGGTAACCATATCACCCTTTGGCATTCGTTCAGTTTCTTTTTACGCACGTCTTAACGCACGGTCGTTCCGCACTTGAGGTACGTCACGGCCAAGCTTTCGGTTGGCCGTGATAACCATCCGTGCCACCTATCAGTCAGGCAGTGCCACAGCGCTGGGGTGAAAATCCGGCAAGAATGGCGAACATAGGTTATTGTGGTGAGTCCGAAAATATGCTGATGTACTGGAGTCCCAGGTTCGGGAAAGCAAGTGGGGATCCGCGATGACCGCGAATCCCCATAATGCCAGCTTCCTTCCGCCCACCTGGGATTAGAAACCCTACCCCCTCCGAACTACGATCAGCATATCGAAGTGGGGGGGGGTGTGTCAATCTTTGATTCTCGGAATTAGGGTATGGCTGCTGATGCTCCTGGGGAGGGAGGGTCGAACGGCCCACCCCCACATCACACCCTTTTCAGGGCATGTTAGGGCGTAACATCCAAAGAGGAAAACAAGAAGTTGTGAGCCGGATGATCAGAAGCCGAAGGCGTGGAAGCACCGCTCTGGCAACAGATTGGGGGAGAATCGGGCTATCCTGTTTAGGGAACATGGAAAGAAGGCCCGCCGACCGTTGTGGTGCGCCCGAGTCTTCAACCCGGCGAGTCCCCAACATCGGAGTGTGAAATCTTTTTTTGGCTTTCGAGCCGTAGGGGGCCAGAATTTTCGGCACCCCAGCGTCGGCTCGGCACCTGCGTGCCGGCCGAGGCGGGGCGACATGGATAGGGGGGTGCCATACAGGTGGCACTTTTGATTATTCTTCCGCCTTGGCATCTCCTCTGGCGAAGATGCTGGCGACGTAGTTGAGAACGTCGGTCGCACTGGCCTCGTTGTAGCCGAAGTACTTGATGAGCCGTTGCTTGACGACGTCGATCTTCGCCTGCGTGTCGTCGTCGACGACGCCGCTGACGACATTCTTGAGTTTGATCGTGTCTCGCTGGTCCTCGAATAGCTTGAGTTCGAGGGCTTTCTGGAGTCGGGCGTTTGTGTGGTACTCGAACTTCTTGCCGTCCAGGGCGAGCGCGCCGATGTAGTTCATGATTTCCTGGCGGAAGTCGTCCTTACGTGAATCGGCGATGTCGATCTTCTCCTCGATGGAGCGCATGAGCCGCTCATCGGGTTCCTCATCCCTGCCGGTATACTTGTTGCGGACTTTCTCCCGTTGCGTGTAGGCGCGGACGTTCTCGATGTAGTTGGTTGCGAGCCGCATGATAGCGTCTTCGTCGGCGCTGATCGCCCGCTGGACCTCCGACTTGAGGATGTCCTCGTACTCTTCGCGGACGACGTTGAGGAGTTCGATAAACTGTTTCTTGGCATCTTCATCGGAGATGAGAGAGTGGTGGGAGAGCCCCGATTCCAACTCGTTCATGACCATGAAGGGATTGATGCCCTTTTCCTGAATCGCTTGATCGCTGACGAGCGCGTTTGACAACTTGTCTTGAATGTACCGGGGGCTGATGCCTTGCATGCCTTCGCGCCGAGCCTCTTCGACGAGTTCCTTGACGGAGTCTTCGGTGAAGCCGGGGATGGTTTTGCCGTTGTAGAGCTTGAGTTTCTGGAGGCGGGTGAGGCCGGCCTTCTTGGGCTCTTCGATCCGCGTGAGAACGGCCCACATCGCGGCCGTCTCGATGGTGTGTGGCGCGACATGGAGTCCCCGGATTCTCTCGCTGTTGAAGTCCTTCTCGTAGATCTTGATCTCGTCTTCGAGAACGATGTTGTACGGCACGTCGATTTTGATGGTCCGGTCTCGAAAGGCCTCCATGAGTTCGTTGCTCTGGAGCTTCTTGTATTCGGGCTCGTTGGTGTGCCCGATGATGACCTCGTCGATGTTGGTCTGAGCGAACTTTTTCGGCTTGATGACATGCTCTTGCGAAGCGCCGAGCAGGTCGTAGAGGAAGGCGACGTCGAGCTTCAGAACTTCGATGAACTCGATGATGCCACGGTTGGCGATGTTGAGTTCGCCGTCGAAGTTGAAGGCCCTGGGGTCGGAGTCCGAACCGTACTCGGCGATCTTGCGGTAATTGATGTCGCCGGTGAGTTCGGTGGAGTCCTGATTTTTTTCGTCCTTGGGCTGGAATGTGCCGATGCCGCGTCGATCCTTCTCGCTGATGACGAACCGCTTGACGACGATGTGGTCCATGACCTGCTTCCAATCACCGTCGTATTCCTTCAGGAAGTCGGCGAAGGTGCGGCGGCAGAAGGGATCGAGATCCCCTTCGCTCGAGACCCGATGTTCGGGCGGCAGCGATTCGTTGAGCTTGGCCATCACCTCGCGGCGCGCGCGGATCGGAATGAGCTTGAGGGGTTCCTCATGCATCGGACAATCGACGATGTCGTCCCCGCCGTCGGGCCTGGGAATCCTCCAGGCAAAAGTGTACATCGCGCCTTCGTCGAGCCTGGAGTAATATTCGAGGCCCTTCTTGAGCAGGCGGGAAACGGTCGACTTCGCCGAACCGACCGGTCCGTGGAGGAGGAGGATTCGCTTCTCGGTGCCGTAGCCCTGGGCGGCGGATTTGAAAAAGTCGACCAGTTGCATGAGCGAGCGTTCGAGGCCGAAGATGGCATCCTCGCCGTTGCCGATCGGGTCCGAGAAGAATTTGTATCGGACGAGGTCTTGCTTGAGCTTCGTGTAGCGTTCCGCGCCGAAGTGCAGGACCATGTCGTAGATTCGCTGGAAGGCGTTTCTCGCGACACGCGGGTTTCGGGAGACGATGTCGAGGTAGTCGTCGAACGTGCCTTCCCAGTGCTCGTCTCGGAACCCTTGCGCATCGACACGTTTTTCCACGAGTTCGAATATCTCGTTTTTGCTAACCATGGCCACCGCCTCCGGGGTAAGGTCTGTGTACTGTGTTTTGCATGGCCGGTCCGATGGGCCGGTTCTAGCGATCATGCCGGTCCTATAGGACAGGTACCGTTAAGATATTGATCGGCCACGCAGTACCGCAGTCATCACAATGGTAAGATTGCGGCAATCCTTTACCCGATTATATCGGACATTGGGCGGAGGTCAACCCGGGGCGATTCTAACTTGTTGAAATTACAGGTGTTAAGGGGCAGCGAGAAGCCGCCATCCGACGAATGCATTCCTCACCTCCATGGTGGAGGCCCGGGGTGTATCGATTCAATCTTAATGAGTCGAGCACACCGGTCGGCTTTGTGACGGCGACTACTGGACGCGACTCGGATGGGCGAGGAAGCTGAGGACGATGAGAAAACCGCCTGCGGCGAGAGCCAAGCCAGGATGTGAGAGAACCAGGTCGGATTCCGGCAGCCAATTGAGCTTGTCAGAAAGTTCTCCCGCACCCATGTAGCACACCAGTCCGGAGAGAACGGAAACGACTACGCCTAATGCCATCGTTGTCATCGAAAAGAAGGACATGCTTTAATCTCCTTTGCCGCCACGTTGCGGTATGCAAGCGTGCGAGAGGCGAAGGGAGCAAAGGGCGTGCCGTTCGACTGGGCGGCGAAGATGAGTTCGTTGATGCCGGTAAAAATCCCGACTCGGCGGTGGCGTTGAGGGTTGCCTGGCGTATTGGACATCGTCCGGAAAGTTCCAAAATGCGATTGGGTAGAAACTCCCAGGTGTGGGTTCTGAACCCCCCCCGATGCGAAGGTCCATAACTGAATCGAGCCTGTGTCGGCCCTGCATCGATTGCCTGTATTCGGAGACACCACCTTGGCGTGCACAAGGCTTTTGGGCTCTCTCAAGCCATAATCTTCGGGTGGTACGGGCGTCCCACCCGTGCGAAATCGGGTTGCCATGGCCTTGAACGGGCAAGACGCCCCTTCCACCCAAGCATTAAACCGTGACACAGCACTAGTTATCGCAACTGTGTCGGCATTGGGCTTTCACCTGTTCGGTTTGCCGTTGCACGATGAGGTTTTTGCGGGCTTGGCGAAGGTAATCACATAAAGTGTGCACGCGGACCTCGATGCGATGTTCTTCGAGAAACGACTGTTTGTCCTTGATCGTGGGAAGCATCCCATAAGCGAGCAGGTCGATCACATCTGAGAGGGAGTTGTCCCGCCGGTGAAGGAGCCGGACCCAGCTTCCCAGTACGGCAGGTTTTAGAAAGGGAGGTGAGGCAAGCAGAGCGAGGACTTCGTCGCGCAACTCCCGAAGTCTGTCAGGGCCGGGATTGTCTGCGAGAACGGGTTCCAGTAATCCGCGGCGATAAGACAGTCGCTTGTCCTCGTACAGTATTCGGGCACGCGTGATTCCGCGCAGGATGCAGTGATACCTCCCGTCGGGAAGTTGTTCGACCCGCTCAATCCGGCCGAGGCAGACGATAGGGTGAATTTCGGCATCTGGGGTGTGATAGGTTGCCTCGTAGCCTGGTTTGAGAAGCGCCATCGCCAGGATGCGTGATCCGTCGAGGGTGTCACGCATCATGGCTCGGTATCTCTGCTCAAAGATGTGAAGCGGGAGAATCGCTCGTGGATATAACACCACGTTCGGCAGTGGGAAGAGGGGAACGAGTTGATCGAAGTCGAGGGGCTGAGGCACGGATCATGGATCCTCCAAGCGAATCATCCAACGGCATACATCCATCTTAGCGCGACGAGTGACCTTTTGCATCCGGCCTCGAAGAGAAACCCATCGGCTCAGTGGATGCAAGCAGCGTCGCGGCGTCGCCGGTTCGATTCTGGCTGGCGGACTCGGGGAAGTTGGGGCAAGATTCCCGGAATGGATGCGGAAATCGCCATCGGGATTGACGAAGCCGGTTATGGGCCGATTCTCGGTCCGCTCGTCGTCAGTGCGGCCGCGTTCGAGGTGCCCTCGGAAATTGCGGACAAATGTCTTTGGGAAGTCCTGGCGAAGAGTGTGAGCCGGACGCGTTCCATCCGGGGAGGGATGGTGCCGATCCTCGATTCCAAGAAGCTCTATCCCCGTAAGGAGGGGATCGGTCGGCTGGAACGCTCGGTGTTGGCGGTGATGTCGGCTTGGCGGGAGTTGCCGCCACACTTGCAAGGCTTGCTGGGGGTGTTGTGCCCGGAGGTGTTGGCAGGGTTGCAGGAATACCCCTGGTATCGCGACATGGACGTGGCGCTCCCCCAGGCGGCGGACGCCGGGGGAATCCGGATTGCGGCGTCGGTTTTTCGACGCGACCTTGAAGCGCAGGGCCTCCAAGTGGCGGGGATGTGGTCGGAGGTTCTTCCGGAGGGACACTACAACCGTGTGGTGACGAATACGCAGAATAAAGCAGTCGTCCTATCCGGTCTGACGTTGCGACTGATTCAACGCGCTGCGGATGCTTACCCCGAGCGGTCGATGCGGATATTCGTGGACAAGCAGGGGGCTCGTCAGCGGTATGGCCCGCTGCTCATGCGGGCGTTTGAGGGTCGTCGTCTTCGGGTGATCGAGGAAACCCCCGAGATGAGCGCCTACGAACTGGTCGGGAGCCGGACGACGTGGCGCATTCGATTCACGCAAAGTGGCGAGTCGCACCACCTTCCGGTCGCCCAGGCGAGCCTCGTCAGCAAGTACGTTCGAGAGTTGTTGATGGGGAGTTTCAATCGGTATTGGTGCGGCGAGGCGCCCGACACTCGTCCGACAGCGGGGTACTACAAGGATGGGCTGCGTTTTTTGGAGGAGATCGAACCGCACCGTTTGCGTCTGGGGATTGAACGAGATCAACTTGTGCGGCAGAGGTGACACAAGATTATGCCGGATTGGCTGAAGCGATGGATGGAGCGTCATCAACACCCGGTATCGCTGTGTCTGCACATCGCGGGCATTCCGATGACGATCGCTGCGGGGGTGGTGGCGGTGATGCAACTTGCGCAGGATCGGTGGGACCTTTGGTGGCGACCTGTCGTGCTTCTCTTTGGGGGTTATCTTCTTCAGTGGATCGGGCATCGGCTTGAAGGCAACGACGTGGGGGAGATCATCCTCGTGAAGCGGATGTTGGGGCGACCGTACACGGCCGTGTCTCCTCGTTATGCAAAGGAACCGACCGAACAGGCAGACGCGGTTCGCGACAAATCACAGGGCAACTCCGAGTTCGGTTGATGCGGTCTCGCCTTCGCCCTAAACTGTTAAGGAACTATCTCAGAATACCCCAAGACTGTGCCACGCTGATTGTGGCACCGCCGTCTTGGCGGTGAAAACACAGGCGAGACGCCTGTGCCACAATTCTGAGATAGTTTCTAAGTCTTTGTTAGGTATTGGTTTGGTTGCTGGGGAGAGGCCGAGTGGGACGTTCGGCAGGAGGCCATGGGGTGAAGGTTTCGCTTGGGAAAGTCAACCGGGGGGATTGCCTCAAAGGCTTGGGTGCCATGGACGCGGGCATCGTCGATCTGGTTTTTGCCGATCCCCCGTTCAACATTGGCTACAAGTACGACAAGTACGACGATTGCCAGGATCATGAGAAGTACCTGGCATGGTCACGTGACTGGATGCGGGCGGTCTATCGCGTTCTCAAACCGAACGGCGCATTTTGGCTGGCGATCGGCGATGAGTACGCGGCGGAGTTGAAGCTCATCGCCCAGAACGCGTACCCGCCCCTGCCGCTGCTCGACGAGGACGCCGCCCAATCAACGCCGGTTAAGCTGTCCTCGAAGCGCCGGCGCAAGAATGGGAAATCACTCCCTGAGCCAACGGTCGGTGGCTTCCATTGTCGCAGTTGGGTGATCTGGTACTACACGTTCGGCGTCCACTGCACGCACAAGTTCACGCGCAGCCACGCGCATCTGTTCCACTTCGTGAAGGACCCGAAGGACTTCACCTTCAACGCCGACGCCGTCCGCGTGCCGTCCGCCCGGCAGCTCGTGTACGCCGACAAGCGAGCGAATCCTAAGGGCCGTGTGCCAGACGACACTTGGATCTTGCGCCCGCAAGATCATCCCGAGGGCTTCACGCCCGACTCCGACACGTGGTACTTCTCGCGCGTGGCCGGCACGTTCAAAGAGCGAGAAGGCTGGCACGGCTGCCAGATGCCCGAGCAACTGCTCGGCCGGATTATCAAGGCGTGTTCCAATGAAGGCGATGTCGTGCTGGACCCGTTCACGGGGAGTGGCACGACCCTGGTCGCGGCGAAGAAACTCGGCCGCGAGTTCGTCGGGTGCGAGATGTCGGAGGAGTACGCGAAGTATGCGAGGTCACGCCTGCATGCCGCAAAGGCCGGCGATCTGCTCGACGGTGTCGAGGAACCGCTCGTGAGTGCGCCTGCAACGGTTGGTCGCGCGTCATCGCTTCGAACTGTCCAGTTTGCTTCGGGGAAAAAACCACAACCCGCGGTTCACGAGGTGCAGAAAACCTTTGGCTTCTGACCGCCGGCCTGTCTTGTCAAGTGGGTTTGGCCTCGTCAAAGAGCCGGACGAGGTTTTCCATTTCCATCTTGCCCGCAGCGACTTCCACAATCACGCTGTACGTTTTCTCTTCATCAAGAACGGGACGCTCGCCGTTGATTCTCAGGAAGTGTAGAGCGGACAAGAACGCTGTGCGCTTATTTCCATCGTGGAACGGGTGAAGCCGGATTATGAAGAAACAATACGCGGCAGCCTACTCGGATACGCTCTGGAATCGCTCTGATCCGAACACCGCCGTGCGGGGTTGCGCAACGCATGATTCCAGCGCTGCATCATCTAGCACACCGGGTTTCCCACCTTAGTGGCCAATTGCCGCCCTGTGCAATTCGAGGATATTTTCCTTGGAAAGATAGATCATGCTCGCGTGGCACTTCAGTCAGCCAGCCTACGCAAGAGTGTATCGTAGTTCTGTACAGCACACTCGATAGTGTGCGATATTGGAGAACCTGACAGGAACGCGCCGATGGTCACCGACTCAGCAACGTTGGTCGTGTCGTCTGCCACAACTATTAGCCCAAACATGTCCGGAATTGGTATGTCACCCCCGAAAACGCTGGGCCGGTCCGTCGAGAGTTGATGTACGGGCATGATCATGATTCAGCCTCCCCTGCAAGATATTCTAGCAATGAGCGTGGCCAAATGCTATCGGCTCGGTCGAGAACTTCCTCTATGTCGGCATCCGTGAGTGGCTGCGGTTGGGTGTTATTGACGTCGATGACCACCTGGAGACCATGCCCGAGCCCCTCTCGAACCGTGGTTCCGACGGGCAGGCTGGTCGCCCTCATCAATTGAATGGGCACGATTCTTATCCGGACGTTGTAATTGTCATCACGAAACGTCAGTAAGGCCTCTCCGCCGTGGAGCTTTGCTCCAGCGAACTCTGTGAGTGACGTTAGAGCTCCGACGCAGGGTTCCTCACCGGTGGTGAAGAGCAACTCTCGGACCAGCCCCACTCGCATTCTCTGCCGGTTTGGAAGGCGTGAGAAGAAGAGATCACTGCATTCACCGAAGTCCTTCCTGTACTCGTCCTTGGCTTCGAACATGGGACTACCCGTCGGTCCAGAGATCGTGACAGGGAACATAAAGAGCGGGCCCCGTGGCGTGATGGTCAGGGTATCCACCTTCGCCCCTCGCTTGCCTTCAGGGCCGCCGAGCGATCGTGAGACTCTGAATTCCTGTGTACCAGACACAACGCCATCGAAGAGTGTCGGGAACCTCTGGATTGCCTCTTCGGCGAACATGTTCAGTCGCGTCCGCTCACTCGCAATCTCGATTTGCGGGAAGACATCGAATCCAATCTTGATGACGTGTTGTCGCAGGTCACTCTCTGTCAGCTTGATGGGGTTCATACCCGTACTCCTATGTGGTCCGGCCATTGGGACGGGGGCACCGTGCCTGCGGCCATGTTACCGCAAGTACTCCATAACGTCACGGGTTCACAGCTACACGGGCCAATGATGCGTCTGCCAACCTTAAGCATGGAGCAGTGAGCGTCCAGAACCAACATGATTGCATGAGCACTCTCAGGAGATTTTGCCAGCCTCCTCGCAGGCACTGACTGGGTTCAGGCTATGGCATCCTGGGCAAGCCCCTCTTCCAACCGGTCCTTGCAAACTTCCCTTAGCAGCATTGTTGCGTAGCAGCCTGGGGGGAGGGTGAAGTGGAGTTCTATGTAGGGGCCGTGTTCGTCGTTGCCGGTGTCGAGTTCGAGGTCGGCGGGGCGGAAGCGTAGTGGTCGGCGGGCGCCGTGGCATTTGACGCCTTTGATTTTGTTGAAGTCTTCTAAGTTGACGGGTTCGGCGTCGAAGACGGACTGTTCGAGTTGGAGCGTCTGGCCGGCTGCCTCGGTCATTTTGTAGCCGAAGATCGGGCCGGTGGGGGAGATCTCGAAGGCGGCGGCGCGGGGGGCTTCGGCTGCCGCGTCTTCCACGTGAAAGACAGCGCCGTTGTCGTGCTTGTAGGCCAAGTCCCCAGATCGCACGGTGTCGATCTCGTTGATGCGCGCGGCGAGCACTCTGTTAAAAAGAACCGATTGGTAAGCGTTGACCAGTAGCTTCTTCAGGCGGTTGTCGATCGCGTAGAAGGCTCGCTTGTGCTTGCCGTGTGAACGCGCCATCGCCTTGCAGGCTCGTACCGCTTCGCGCGACCCGTAGGGCCAGGTCTTCGCGGCTTTCTCATAGTTGTCGGCTTCGTAGAGTTCTCTCGCCTTAAGGACGTCGCCGGTATCGTGTGGGCCCGGTCGGCCGAGCATGAGGTCGATCGCGGTTTTGTAGTCGCCTAGGAGCATTGCTCGGCCGATGTCGCCGGAATCGCCGCGCGAGCCGAATCGTTGTTGTCCGAAGTAGTTCGGGACGCCGCGTTGCGTGAGGACATCACACACGGCGCGGACGTCGGAGATTCGAGCGGGATCGACTTCGCGGAGCTTGATGTTGAACCGGTTCGCGCGGAGATGGCCGATCCGGAGTTTGTTGGTGTGGCGTGAGACCGAGAGGATGCGAATCCGGGGAATGTCGAGTTGCTCGATCCTGCTCGACTCGATGTGTTCGAGGCTGAGCGTCTGAACGGTGATGCCTCGGGCGTCCTTGAGACCGGCGAGGCCGAAGTCCCGGGAAGGCCTGCCGAGCTTTCGGGCGATATCGTTGATGGCCCGCATGGTTGCGAGACCCTGCTTCTCAATAGTGAAAAAGCAGTGGTCGCCGGCACCGCCGGGTTCATAGGCGGGTATCTCGGTGACACGGAAGTCCTCATATTGCCGTTTGAATGCCGCGGGGACCGGGGGGACGTTCGGCGTCAAGAAGGGCAAGGGCTTCGGGGATTCAGCCTGGGTTGGTTCCTGGATTTTCTCAGTTTCTTCCATGGTGGGGTCTCCAATCCGAGCCCCGAGCGCAAGCGAGCGGGTCCGAAGTCCTACGTTCCGTCCATAAAAACCCCGCGCCGGCGCTTGGGGCTCGGATCAACTCCGCCGATTGTTTCACGGATTATCCACGTGACGTCCGGAGGTAGCTGAACTTGTGTGCGTCGACGTCCGATTGTACAATGTAAGGTTCGAAGACGGAATGGGCTGCGTTGTCTGCCGCGGTTCCGTCGGTTGGGCTGATGGCGAAACCCGCCCGCCGGGCATTGGATGCGCGGTTTTCGTCATCGGCCTGACACGGTCAAAGTGTCAGGTCAGTTCTCATGAGCCCCGAAGATGCGCTCGATCGATGCCAGGAGGCGATCGGATACCGTTTCAAGGATCCGTCCCTGCTTTCCATTGCGCTCACCCACGCCTCGGTCGCGAACACCCGATTGGACAGCAACGAACGTCTCGAATTCCTCGGCGATTCGATACTCGGCACGGTTGTTTGTCGCTATCTCTTCGACACGTACCCCGAATTCCTCGAAGGTGAACTGACGAAGGTGAAGTCCACCGTTGTGTCCGGGAAGACCTGCTCGGATGTGACGTTGCGTCTTGGCCTGGCCGATTGCTTGTTTCTCGGGAACGGCATCGCTTCTCACGCCACGCTGCCGATGTCGATTTCGGCTGCCGCGCTCGAGGCGTTGATTGCGGCAATTGCGCTGGACGGCGGAATGGAGGCGGCGGAGACCTTCGTCTTGAAACACATGGTGCCCGAGATCGAGTTGGCCGTCGCGAGCGAATATCAACAGAACTACAAGTCCCAGTTGCAGCAGCACTCCCAAAGGCATCTCAACTCTACCCCGGTTTACGAACTGTTGGACGAGAAGGGGCCGGACCACAGCAAGTGTTTCGAAGTGGCGGTTTGCATATCGGGTCGGCAGTTTCCCAGTGCGTGGGGGCCGAGTAAGAAAGAAGCCGAGCAGAAGGCCGCCTATCGGGCACTCGTGGAAATGGAAGAGATTGCAGACGGCGAGGATGCGGGGGCGGAGGAGCCGGCCGAGTAGAACTAATGGTTGGCAATGTCCACGATACCTGCCCCGGGCGGCAGCCCGGGGTTTTTTCGCGAGACGCCAGATTCACGAAGAACTGCGGGCTTCATCCCGCGCGGCCGTCCGAAGATGTCAGTCGCCAAGGCCGGCTTGAGACCGCGCATGCTACCACCGTTGGAGCGGATCAACAGAGGGGCAGGATTGCCCATCGTATGCATCAGAGAATTACGGTTCGAGTCTTGTCCAATCCCAGTACGTCCCGAAGATACGATGCTGTTCTTATCGTTGTTAGGGGAACCAATCGCGAAATGTGTGACTTGTATCCCAACACGTCGGCTTTACGAACAGCTTGCTGCGCTTGCGCTCTGTGAGCCAGCGCCCCCCGAAGTTCAATGAACCTGTCTAGCTTTTTTCGAGCCTTTGCTGCGCTCATTCTTGGCCAATACCAATGGCGAGAGATCTTGTCCTTTCCAATGGCGGACTTAAAGAGCACGTCAACATTCTCGGATTTAGGTGTGTTTAAGCGGAGCAGTAATTGGTTGGAATGCTTGAGGACTTCTGGTTTCCAGCCCTTATCCGCAAGAACCCATAGTCGCCTCTCGTCCTTGTCATTCCGAAGACTCCGGGCGATCCCCCAACGAACATCTGGAGGAAGCTCGCTTGCTTGCTTCACATTCTCCAAGAGGAAGTTGACTGCTTCTTGACAAAGATCCTCACAAAAGGCTTCCCAGCAGGCCGTCATTAGCATGACAGCAGATTTGTTCAGGACTTCGACTCCGTGTTTTCGTCCTGGCCTATCGCCGGCTTTATCACCATGTATGGCTAGAAGTTGGTCAACATCCTTCATGTTCTCGTCGAAGGCAGCCCACGCGCTGGATTTGATCCTCACGATAAGCACCCTTTCTCATAGCAGCTATCTCAGGGGCTAATGTAATTCTAGCGATAGCCCACCGGCGAGACGCCGGTGCCACAGTTGATCGGTAATTGCCCTAACTCTCGCTAGGTAGTCTCAAGTCCTGGGAATTGAGTAGCGATTCAAACATGAAACCGGCGGCGGTGACGTTTTCCGCTGCGCCTTGGCCCCGGTCCACGACGGAGAGGATTCGTTCGACGGTCGCGCCGGCCTGGGTGATGACCTTCGCCGCTTCGACGACTTGCCCGCCTGTTGTGGCGATGTCTTCGACGAGGAGGACGTGATCGCCTGGAGAGAGCCTGCCCTCGAAGAGCTTGTCGGTGCCGTAGCCCTTCTTGGCGTTTCGCACGATGAGGAAGGGGAGGCCGGCAGCCAGGGAAACACCTGCGGCGATGGCGACGCCGCCAAGCTCCGCGCCGGCGATGAGCGTCGTCTTCGGCGTGACGCGTTCGGCCATGCGCCGGCTGATCTCCGCGAGGATCTCTGGCTTTGTCTCGAAGAGGTACTTGTCGATGTAGAACGTGGACTTGCGTCCCGATCTCAGGGTGAAGTCGCCCTCCAGGTACGCGGCCTCACGAACGCGCTCTGCAAGTTCCTGCAATGTCATGCTCTCGTCTCCTATTCGAATCAATGACCAAGTCCGGAGCCTGTGCTTTGGGGTGTTACCCGTCACTCCCTTGGAGTTCGATTTCATCTGTATCTGATTGATGATGGGGTGAAGGCCTTGACGCTGCGAGACTTGATAATGCCTTCGAGAAATCCTCCTGTAAGCGTGCAAGGGCTTCTTCTCTCGCCTGCTTCGCGGTGCGACGTTCGGCGATCTTGACAGCTCCAGGTAGTACTAATTCCTCGCGTTTGGACTCGCCGTCCACGGCTGCCAGGATTGTGCCGGTACGTGTATCCACGAGAAGGCCCTGGCAGGTACTGTAATACCCGACAGTGTGTCCTGGAATCAGAAACAGTCCGACGATCGTCCAATACCCAATCGCGCCAGCGTTGTAACCGGTATCTCTTGAGTCGGCCTGCGAGTAGACGAACAGGAGCGGTGCATGTAGCTTGGCCGCTGCGTCGCGGAGGCTAATCAGGCTTGGAATATCACCCGCCAATAGTGGGCTCACGAAGTGGATTTGGCTGATCGAGCCATCACCCTCCTCGTTTGATTGGGCCAGCTTTCGCCAGCCTTGAGCCTCGTCACCGCGGATGATGCCCAATTTTTGGTGATCGTTTCTCGTTCTGTAATAACCCTCCCGGGGGGCTGTGCCAAGACGCGCGATGGCCAGGACCGTTGGAAAGTTCGGCCTAACGTTGGCCTTGAAGTACTTCTCAATATTGGCATCCGTCAGATCGACAAGTTCCGGTGCGAGGGATGCCATTTTTACGGTTGGTTTAATCACGCCTTTGTAATCGTGGGAACACCCACTTGAGAAGGCCATGCCTGCAAGCAGGATCGTGACTACAAGAATTTTGTACTTGCCGCTCAGCACCATGGTACTCCTATACATAATGGCCACATTTACGGAGCCTGATTTATACGTCAATCTCCGGTGCTCGTCGGGGTTGGTCCTTGAAACGGTTCCGAATGGGCTCGACGACGGTCTCGAGGAAGGCGTCCACCTGTTCGGCGGCGAGGCCGACGTATTCTTCGGCGCGGGTGACTTGCGCCAGATCTACTGCGGCAAAGGCGGGGTCGTTCTTCAGACGTTCGAGCAGATCGTTTGGTTTGCCGTGGGTTTTGACCTGTTCGCCTGCGGCCTGGGCGTGAACGCGGATTCGTTCGTGGAGCTCTTGCCTGTTTCCACCGGCTGCCACAGCCGCCATCATGATGTCTTCGGTGACGATAAACGGCAGTTCGGCATCCAATCGTGTTCGCATCGACTCGGGGTACACGACAAGGCCCTGTGCGATATGGGCGACGACTTGGAGCATCCCGTCCGTTGCGAGGAAGGCCTCGGGGATCAGAATGCGTTTGTTGCTGGAGTCGTCCAGGGTGCGTTCGAGCCATTGCTCGGCCGCGTTTTGAAAGGCAGACTGCGAAAGGCCGATGACGAATCGAGCGATTCCGGTCGCACGTTCGCAGAGCATGGGATTTCGCTTGTAGGCCATCGCCGAGCTGCCGACCTGGTCCTTGCCGAACGGCTCCTCCATCTCTTTGAGGTTCGCCAGGAGGCGGATGTCGTTTGCGAACTTGTGGACGCCGGCGGCGATGTTGGATAGGGCGGCGACGACTTGGGCGTCCACCTTTCGAGAGTAGGTCTGCCCTGTGACCGGTTCGCATTCGGTGCAACCTAGCTTGGCCGCCACGCGGGTTTCTAGTTCATGCACCTTTGCGGCATCGCCATCGAAGAGCTTGAGGAAACTGGCCTGCGTGCCGGTCGCGCCGCGGATGCCGCGAAACCGCAAGCCGGCCAGACGGCTCTCGATCTCCTCCAAGTCTCGCACGAAATCCCAACACCACAGGCTGATGCGTTTACCGACGGTGGTGGGCTGCGCGGGCTGGTAGTGTGTGAAGCCGAGGCAGGGTAGGGTGCGATGCTTCTCGGCCTGCGCCGCCAGTGCGTCGATTGCGGCGACGAGCCACTGCCGGATCAACTCCAGTGCTTCTCGCATCAGCAGGATGTCCGCATTGTCCACGATGTCCATGCTGGTCGCGCCGAGGTGCAGAATGCCGCGGGCCTCCG